>JAZGEB010000153.1:0-14917 GCA_036478515.1 Parvularculaceae bacterium
CTTAGTGCGGTGCGAGTTACTCGCTTTAACTCCTAATCCCTTTCCAGGGTTAGGCGGGGCCGCCGGGGGCCTGGCAACAGAACCCCGGCACTTTATTTCAAACCAGGTATAATTTGGCGTGTCGTAGCTAAACAGCATGATGTCAGCTATTTGTAGCTACCCTTGCGCCGCTTGTTGGGCGGTTGCTTGCTCGGCACCTTGGATCATCACCGATGAGAGCAATGCGTAGACTTTAGTCCATGAAGCTTTGATCTCTGGCGTAAAGCGTGCTTCGAGAGCTTGCTCTAGGGTCCATAGCAAGGTGGCGCCGACAAGTTCATAATGATGGGGTTTGACACCATAATCGACATGACGGCGACCGAGATCGCGGATCATCGGGATGATGGATTTGGTATTATTTAGATCGAGCACAGCCATTGAGAGTATTTGCATCAATTTGGCTTGTTGATCGGATAAATTACCTTTGAATAATGGGCGAACTTCAGGCGCGATCTGAAACAGCCTTTGATAAAACAGCGTGCCAAAATGATCGCCCGCCTTGTAAATTTGAGCAAAACTGTTTTGGACATTATCGACATCTTGAGCCGTGATCATTATCGTTTTCCCTAACCCGCATTCCTCCCCTGAAATGATTAGGTAAAATTATCTAAGAAACATTACCGAGTAATTAAGGCTCGTGAGCCTGCGCCAAGCCAGCCCTATTCGCGACGCAAAATTGTTTCCGTGATTAAGCCGCCGAGCCATGTTGGTTTGAAACTGGCTTTGACTGCCGCTTCATCGTAAATGGTTTCTACCCAGTTGAGAAAATGGTCTTGTGTTGGTTCTGCGCTTTGGGCCTTGGCATAATCCTTATACACTTCAAAAAAATGGTCGATCACCCCGGTCTTACCATGTTTGACATGGCCATATTTATAGCTCAGCTGAATCAGGGCTTCGTCCAGTGGTTCGCCCAGATGGAGGAACATGAACAAGGTCGCAGCGACCCCGGCTCTATCGGCGCCAGATTTGCAATGCATCATCATCGGATAGTTGATGCTCTCGAATAAGTCTTTCAGCTCAAGGATGAATTTTTTCGATGGAGCTTCACGAGAGTATGCCCTGAAATTGATCAAGGTGATGTTGTGGACTTTGGCTGCATGTTCTTCGAGAAAATGAAACCCGGATTGCTCGATCGAATTGCGCTTGCCGCGCAGATTGATAATCGTCTTGATGCCTTGATCAGCCCAGACTTTGATTTGTTTGGGCGAAGGCTGAAAGGTCCGCCATACGCCGGGGGCGATTTCATGGGAATTGTCATAGACCACGCGCAAGAAATGATGGTCGCCTAAATAGAGCGAACGCCAAGCAAGCTTTTTACCTGCGGGCGTCGCAAATTCTTCGAGGGTCATGAGATATTTATTAGCCACGGTCTTCTCGTCCTAGCCAAGCTTGCCATCGCCGTCAGGGTCGAGGAAGCGGTGGAGGTGAACGACGAAATAGCGCATATGGGCATTATCAACGGTTGATTGCGCTTTTGCCCGCCAGGCTTTTTCCGCCGAAGCATAATTGGGGAAAATACCGACGACATCAAGCTCATTGGGATGCTTGAACTTGGCATCTTCGAGATTCTCCAACTCGCCGCCAAAGACCAGATGGAGATATTGTTTGTCGTCACTCATGACAGATCCTCATAACTTCTATTTGTTGGTTGCTGCATAAGGCGTGGGGCCTGCATAGGCAAGACTTGCCTTGTGGCGACGCGGCCTAGCTGCCAGCAATGGTCATTTCCGGGATTAGAATTGACGGCGCGTTGGTCGAGCCCTTGAATTTTAAATCATTGGCCGGGATCAATGTGCGGAACATGTCAAGAATATTGCCAGCGATGGTGATCTCACTCACCGGCTTGGCGATCAGGCCATTTTCAATCCAGAAGCCGGAACAGCCGACAGAATAGTCGCCTGTGTTAGAATTCACCTGCGGGCCAAAACTGGAGGTCAAATACAAGCCAGTGCCTGCTTGCTGCAATAATTCTTCAAGCGAGTGCTCGCCATTTTCAAGATAGAGATTGGTTGAGCCAGATCCCGGTGGTCCGCCCGTGCCGCGCCGAGCCCGGGCCGAGCTTGTAATGTCCAGTTGCTTGGCTTGGCTGGCATTGGTGAACCAGGTCGTCAAGACGCCCTTATCGATCACTTTGAGCCGCTCATTGGCCAAGCCTTCCCCGTCAAAGGGGCGCGAGCCAAAGCCGCGCTTTTTGTGCGGGTCATCAATCACATTGATTTTGTCGCTAAAAATCTGCGTCCCCATCTTGTCCTTCAAGAACGAGACCCCGCGGGCGATCGCCGCGCCATTGATCGCCCCAGATAAATGGCCGATCAAAGAGGCAGAGAGGCGCTGTTCAAAAATGACTGAAGCTGTCTGGCTGTTGATTTTTTCCGGGTTGAGCTTGGCCACGGTGCGCGTCCCTGCCTCGGTGCCAATTTCGGCAGCGTCACGCAAATCGCTCAGGAACACCGCACTGTCATAATCATAGTCGGTTTCCATTTTCTCCCCTTCCCCAGCGATGACTGAGGCGGAAACTGAATGGCTGCCCCCTTCCGAAGCGCCGATAAAGCCGTCAGATGTGGCGAATGAAACCGAAGCAGAGCCAAAACTTGCGCCGCCGCCGCTGGAGTTGGTCACGCCTTTGACAGCGCGTGCTGCATCCTCGCAGGCCAGCGCCATGGTCTTTAGGTCATCGGTGGAAGGGGCTGATGGGTCGAGCAATTCGAGGTCTTGGAACGGGCCTTTGGCAAGCCTGTCTTTGGGCGCCAGGCCGCAATATTTGTCTTCTGGTGCCGCTTTGGCCATGGCGACGCAGCGGGCCGCTGTCTCGCGCAACGACGCTCGGGAGTGGTCGGTGGTCGAGACGCTGGCTTGGCGTTGGCCGATCATCACGCGCAAGCCTAAATCTTGCGTTTCAGAGCGTTCAATGTCTTCAACCTCGCCGAGGCGAACCGAAACAGAATGCGACAGACTGTCATAAATCAAGCCATCGCAGGTTTCCGCCCCTGCCTTTTTAGCGTCATCGAGCAGGCATTGTAGTATATCAGTTTTGGAAAGTTTGGTCATAAGAGGGTTAAGTAAAGCGGGGCGGGGTGGATGTAAATGGGGTGGGAGACAGGTTGATACCGTCACAAAACCATAACAATGCACTGCTACGGCAGACCCGGGGGTAAATATGACGGGAATAGTCTTTTGACTTTTGATATTTCTCTTTTCGCCGGCATTGGGTTTCTCTTTGCGGCCTATGCGGTGATCGGCAATGATGCGTTGCAAACATTAGGGACATTCATTAATTCGAATCGGCGCTTGCACTGGTTCTGGTTGTTCTTGTTTGCGGCGCTGATTTTGGTTGTCACTTTCAGCTATGGCTGGGTCATCAATGATGGTGACCCTTCGTGGGGCCGGCTGGCGAAAACGTCCAAATATCCGGTTGTTGATATCCAATGGTATCACGCATTGCCGCCCTTGGTGTTGGTGATTATCACCCGTTTTGGGGTCCCGGTCTCAACTTCCTTCATGGTGCTGACTGTTTTTGCCACCTTTAGCGGCCTGACCTCGATGCTCGAAAAATCACTGTTTGGCTATTTTCTGGCCTTTGCGGTGGGCGGCATCATCTATGCGGTATTGTCGCGCAATCTGGAGCGCTATTTTCGCAAGACCGCGGACAAGCAACATGGCGCGATCTGGGTAGTGTTGCAGTGGTTCTCTACCGGCTATTTGTGGGCGGTGTGGTTGATCCAGGATTTTGCCAATATTTTCGTGTTTTTACCACGCCAGCTTTCACCGCTGGAAAGCTTTTCCGGTCTCGCGGTCATTATCGCCCTCCTCGCGATTACGTTTGCCAATAGCGGCGGGCCGGTACAGAAAATTTTGCAAACCAAAACTTCAGTTACCGATATTCGGTCGGCGACGATTATCGACTTCATTTATGCTTCTTTATTGTTCTACTTTAAAGAGCTCAACAATCTGCCGATGAGCACAACCTTTGTCTTTCTCGGATTGATCGCCGGGCGTGAATATGCTTTCGCCCTGACCTCCAAAGCGATCAGCGTGGCCAAGACCACCTTGTCAACGGTTTCGGATCTGTCGAAGGCCTTTATCGGACTGGTGATGTCGATCGATATGGCGGTTGGCCTGCCGTGCCTGGCACAATGGCTGACGACAGGCGCTCTTGATACGGCAGCGATTTTGCCGTCGAGCGGGGCCGCGATTTTCTTCTTCGGGATGAATTTGATGTTGATCCCGGTTGGTCTTTTCCTGGCCAAGAAACAGCGCCCGATGATGTATTTTGTTGGCGGCACGCTCTCTCTCGGGATTGTTATTGTCAGCGTGCGCGTGGTGAGTGAGATGCTCGGCGGGGGTTGAAAAAACTGACTCGCCGCCAGTGTCATCCTCTGCTACAAAACAACTGACTCATCTTCGAGTCGCCCCTACATACGGGAGAGTTCGGCCATTTGGTCGGCACCGAAGGAGCAACCGCCCCGGAATCTCTCAGGTAAGGTGGACCGTATCGTAGGACCAAAGGCTGGAAACGCGAGCTCAACTCGCACCGAAGGAGCAAGGCTGCTATTTGGCGGTCGGAAACTCTCAGGTCTCAAGGGACAGCCGGGGTAATTCGTGCGGGACAACCCGCCAAACCCTTGCGAGCCCAGACATGACCTCTGATTTAAAAAAACTCACCCTTCATGATCTTCACGTCGAGCTTGGCGGCAAAATGGTGCCGTTTGCCGGCTATGAAATGCCAGTGCAATATCCCATGGGGGTGATGAAAGAGCATTTGCATGTCCGGGCCAAAGCAGGGCTGTTTGATGTCTCGCATATGGGCCAGTGCTTTTTGAAGACGACGGAAGTTGCGCATGGGTCGGCTGACGCCCATGAAAAAGTGGCCAAGGCGATTGAACAACTCGTTCCCGGCGAAATTCAAAAATTGAAAGAAGGCCGGATGCGTTATTCGGTGTTGCTCAATGATGCGGGCGGCGTGCTGGATGATCTGATGATCACTCATATGCCCGGCGATGATTTTCAAGGATGGCTCTATCTGGTGGTCAATGCGTCGATGAAATCTCAGGATTTTGCGCTGCTGCAAGACAAGCTCGGCGACATTGCTGAATTGGTGATCAAGGACGAGCTGGCGTTGTTGGCCTTGCAAGGCCCGTCGGCGGTCGAGGTGATGGCTGGGTTTGATGATGATTTTAGAACCATGCCATTCATGTCGTCGCGCGTGGCGC
The DNA here is from genome assembly GCA_036478515.1 of Parvularculaceae bacterium. Lineage (GTDB taxonomy): Bacteria > Pseudomonadota > Alphaproteobacteria > Caulobacterales > Parvularculaceae > CALLVA01. The sequence goes on from JAZGEB010000153.1 coordinate 5,250, forward strand.
AGCTTGGTGATGTCTGGTGCTTTGTCTCGCGCTGCGGCTATACCGGCGAAGACGGGTTTGAAATATCGGTCAAGCATGGCGATGCGGAAAAACTTGCGCGGGCTTTGCTTGCCCATGAGGATGTTGAACCGATTGGCCTTGGTGCGCGCGATTCGTTACGTCTCGAATGTGGGCTTTGTCTTTATGGTCATGATATGAACCCGGAGACATCACCGGTTGAAGCGAATATTGAATTTGCGATTTCAAAACGCCGCCGCGAAGAAGGCGATTTCCCCGGTGCGAAGCGAATATTGGCTGAGCTTAAAGACGGCCCGAAAATCCGCCGTGTCGGGATTAAACCTGATGGTAGAGCACCGGCGCGCGAGCACACAGAAATTCAAAATCTCAGCGGCGTTAAAATCGGCGAAATAACGTCCGGCGGGTTCGGCCCGACAGCGGGTGGCCCGGTCGCGATGGGTTATGTCGAGCATTGTTATCAGGCAACGGGAACAAAAATTTTGCTTCTAGTGCGTGGTAAAGAGATACCAGCCGAAGTGGTTGATATGCCGGTGGTGCCGCAGAATTATTACAGAAAGAAAAAATCATGACAACCAAATATACCAAAGACCATGAATGGGTGAGAATAGACGGCGATAGTGCCACCATCGGCATTACCGCCCATGCAGCAGAAGCGCTTGGCGATGTTGTGTTCATCGAATTGCCGGATGTTGGCAAGTCATTCAACCAAGGCGATGACATGGCTGTGGTTGAGTCAGTTAAAGCGGCTTCAGATGTCTACGCACCCATTTCTGGTGAGGTGCTGGCAGCCAATGGCGACATTGTCGATGACCCGGCCAAGGTCAATGAAGATGCAGGCGGAGGCGGATGGTTCGTGAAATTAAAGATGACCAAGACAGGCGAGCTTGATGGATTGATGGATGAAGAGGCGTATAAGGAGCATGCGAAAAATGGGTAAAAAGAGGGCACCTGAAGATTCTGCTATTCCTATTGGCATAGCGATAGGTGTTGCGATTGGCGTGGCTATCGGTACAGCGATAGATAATCTGGCCATCGGGATAGGCGTTGGTATTGCAGTCGGAGCCGGTATCGGTTCGGTTGTGGCGAGCAATCGAAATAACTCTGACAAAAATACTCAGCAGGGTGATGAGTAAATGAGATATCTTCCTTTAAATGATAAAGACCGGGCGCAGATGTTGGCGACGATTGGGGCCAAGCAGATTGATGATCTGTTTGTTGACGTGCCGGACGGATTGCTCAATCCGAAAATTGATCTGCCAAATTTCTCTGGTGAAATGACTGTCGAGCGCGATTTGAGTGCGATGGCGGCGAAGAACCGCGCCGCTAATGATGGTCCGTTTTTTGTTGGCTGCGGCGCTTATAAACACCATACCCCGGCAACGGCAGACCATATTATTCAGCGCTCGGAGTTTCTCACCTCTTATACACCGTATCAGCCGGAAATTGCGCAAGGCACGTTGCAATATTTATTTGAATTCCAGACCCAGGTGGCGGCGCTGACCGGCATGGATGTCGCAAATGCGTCAATGTATGATGGCTCAACTGCATGCGGCGAAGCGGCCTTGATGGCACGGCGGGTGACCAAGCGTAAAAAAGTTATTCTGTCTGGCGGTTTGCATCCGCATTATGCGGCGGTGGTCAAGACCAATTCTGAATTGCTCGGCGATAAGGTCATGTTCGCCCCGGCAACCCCGGATGGACAAGGCGAAATGTCTGAGATGATTGATGAAGAAACCTCTTGCGTCATTGTTCAGACCCCGGATGTGTTTGGCAATGTCCGGGATCTAACTGGCTTGGCAAAAACCTGTCAGGAAAAAGGCGCGCTTCTGGTTGTTGCGGTCACCGAAATTGTCTCGCTTGGCGCGCTGAAAAGCCCCGGCGAGATGGGCGCGGATATTGTTGTTTGTGAGGGTCAGTCGATTGGTGTGCCGTTAAATTTTGGCGGGCCTTATGTTGGTCTGTTTGCGACACGGCAAAAACTCATCCGTCATATGCCGGGGCGACTTTGCGGACAAACGGTGGATGCGGATGGCCAGCGCGGCTTCGTGCTGACGCTATCGACCCGGGAGCAACATATTCGGCGCGACAAAGCGACTTCGAATATCTGCACAAATTCCGGCCTCTGCGCGTTGGCGTTTACGGTGCATATGACCTTGCTCGGCGAAACAGGATTGCGCCAAATGGCAACGCTGAACCATGAAGCGGCGTGCGCCACGGCCGATGCGCTGGAAAATGTGCCCGGCGTTGATGTCGTCAATAAAAATTACTTCAATGAGTTTACCATTCGCACGAGCAAAAAATCTGGCGATGTGATCGAAGCCTTGGCCGCCAAAGGCGTGCTTGGCGGCGTGCCCGGGGAGCGGCTCTGGCCGGGTAATCCTGACACGGAGAATTTAATTATTATCGCGGCAACAGAGATGACCCGGGACCGCGATATTGCTGCCTTGGTCAAAGCGCTAACGGAGGTGCTTTAGGTGTTTTGTTTTCGTGACCTGCAAAATGCCAATCGCGCTCCCCACGGCTTGACCGTGGGGTCCATCTCTATGGGAGATGCTAGCGGATGGGGCGAGGGATGGGTGCCACGGTCAAGCCGTGGCAAGCGGGTCATGGCTCAAACAATGATATCGAATTTCGGAGAACCGTCATGACCATGAGAACCCAAGGCCGCCCGACGCGGCCGACTTCCAATGCGACACCGCTCGATGATGTCCATACATTCACCGGCAATCGCGGGCTGCAAGTTGAAGAAGGTCTGATTTTTGAGCGCGATGATTTTTCCGGTACCGGCGTCGATCTGCCAAAACCCAAAGGCATTAAGTCGCGCCTTGGCGGGCTGGAGCGTAAAGCCGAAATAGGTTTGCCGGGATTGTCCGAACCAGAGGCGATGCGTCATTTTGTTCGGCTCAGCCAAAAGAATTACGCGATTGATATGGGGCCGTTTCCGCTTGGCTCTTGCACGATGAAACATAATCCGCGGCTTAATGAAAAGATCGCGCGGCTGCCGGGCTTTGCTGATATTCACCCCTTACAACCGGTTTCAACGGTGCAAGGGGCGCTCGAATTGATCGACATATTGGCCCGTTGGTTGATGGAAATGACTGGTACCAAAGCGGTGGCGATGTCACCCAAAGCCGGGGCACATGGCGAATTATGCGGCATGATGGCAATCAAAGCGGCACTGATTGCCAGCGGCGAAGCGGATAAACGAACCCGTGTGCTCGCGCCAGAATCCGCTCACGGAACAAATCCAGCAACAGCGGCGCAATGTGGATTTAGCGTCGATGATATTCCAGCCGACAAAACCGGGAGGATTGATTTAGCCGCATTTAAAGCCAAGCTCGGGCCTGATGTTGCCGGGATCATGGTCACCAACCCCAACACCTGCGGCTTGTTTGAGCGTGACATTCGCGAGATTGCTGACGCCGTCCATGAAGCGGGGGGCTATTTTTATTGCGACGGCGCTAATTTCAATGCCATTGTCGGCAAGGCGCGGCCCGGCGATCTTGGTATTGATGCGATGCATATAAATTTGCACAAAACTTTCAGTACACCCCATGGCGGTGGTGGGCCGGGATCGGGCCCGACAGTTTTATCTGATCGATTGGCCCCCTACGCACCGGTACCGTTTGTGATCAAAGATGGCGACACATTAAAATTTGTCGAACAGATTGAAGGCGAGGCCAAAGCCTCCTTTGGCCGGATGACCGCGTTTCATGGCCAGATGGGGATGTTTACCAGAGCCTTGTCTTATATGATGAGCCATGGTGCGGACGGGATGAAGCAAGCGTCGGAAGATGCGGTGTTGAATGCCAACTATATGCAGAAAAAATTGAGCACAGAAATGTCCCCGGCCTTTGGCGGTATTTGTATGCATGAAGCGTTGTTCGATGATCGTTGGCTGGAAGGCACAGGCGTTGGCACGCTCGATTTTGCCAAAGCGATGATTGACGAAGGCTTCCACCCGATGACGATGTATTTCCCGCTGGTGGTCCATGGCGCGATGTTAATTGAGCCAACTGAATCCGAGAGCAAGGCAGAACTCGATCTGTTTTGCGATGCGATGCTGCATCTTGCCCGCGAGGCCAAATCCGGCAAAGCGGAGAAATTCAAAGCCGCGCCAGTGCTCGCTCCGCGTCGTCGTCTCGACGAAACCGCCGCGGCACGCAAGCCGGTGTTAAAATGGATGAAACAAGCGGACTGAGGCTGCAAGCTTAACTTGCGCCACTCCTTGGGTCTGGGTATCACTTTGAGTTATGGATGATAAGCTAAACCGTCGCCAACTGTTAACCGGAGGGCTTGCTGGGTCACTGCTAACAAGCGGGTGCGGCGGCAATTATGATCGTGCCACGCTCACCGCGATAGATAACCCGACCAGCGGCATTTTCACTCATGGCGTCGCCAGCGGCGATCCGATGCCCGATCGGGTGATATTATGGACCAGACTGAGCCTGCCAACGCCGCCACCGGGGCCAGTTGAACTGACTTGGCAGATCAGCACGCGCGACAATTTTGCGGGCGGTCGCACCGGTCGGACCCTGACCGATGCAGGGCGTGACTGGACGGTCAAGGTTGATGCCGCCGGGCTGACGCCGGGGGAGAATTATTTCTATCGCTTTGGGATTAAAGATATTGAGAGCGGTGAGATTACTTATTCGCCGATAGGCCGTACCAAGACATTACCAACGGGAAGTGTACGCAAAGCCCGTTTCGCGGTTGTGTCTTGTGCCAATTGGCAATGGGGATATTTCAACGTTTACGATAAAATTGCTCAGGATGGCTGGTATGATGCGGTCATCCATCTGGGTGATTACCTCTACGAGCAGGCGGCAAATGAATATGGCTCGGCGGATGGCATTTCCATTGGCCGCGTGCATGAGCCTGCCAATGAGCTGGTCAGTCTAGCTGATTACCGAACACGTCATCGTCAGTATAAAACGGATAGCGCATTGCAAGCAGTCCATGCAATGTGCCCGATGATATTGCTGTGGGATGATCATGAGACCGCCAATGATAGTTGGAAGACCGGGGCGCTCAATCATCAAGTTGCGACCGAGGGAAATTGGGCCGATCGTAAACGCGCTGCGTTGCGGGCTTATTATGAATGGATGCCAGTGCGCGAACCCGCGATGGGTCGAACCAGAGCGGAGATTTATAAAAGCTATGACTGGGGCGATTTATTGTCTCTGCTAACCTTGGAAACAAGATTGACGGCGCGAGTAGAACAGATTTTACCGGAAAAGCACGCCAGAGAATTTTCCAATGCGGAAGATGCAGCGGCTTTCAAACAACATGTTATCGGGGCGCCAGACCGACCGATGATCGGGGAAGCCCAGTCCGCTTTCGTCCAAGGCACAATGGCACAGTCAAAAAATAGCGGCCAAAAATGGCGGCTCGTAGCCAATCAAATATTGATGGCAAATCTCGATACGCCAGACATGACCCCGCATCTTGATGAAGCAACAATTTCGCGGATTGAAAAAGTCTGGGCCGATGTTAGGCCCTTCGTGGCGATGTCGAAATATCGCCCGCCGCTTTATGCTGATTGCTGGCAGGGCTACCCATGGGCGCGCGAGCAATTTTATAAAACCGTGCAAGATGCAGGGGTCAATGACATGATTGTGTTGACCGGAGATGCGCATGAGTTTTGGGCCAATGATCTTTATACCAAAGCAGGCAAAAAAATCGGCGTTGAAATTGGCACCTCGTCAGTTTCAGCCGCGACCATGACGGAATATCTCGGAGACGGCGCCAAAGATTTTGCCATGCTGGTAACCAAAGACAACAAAGAAGCGCGATTTTATGACCCGGTCCATCGCGGCTTTATCGACTTGCAAGTGACATCGTCAAAAATCACCTCTGATTTCGTCGCGATATCGACAGTGCTGGAACGGGAGTATGAAAGTTTTACCTTGGCCTCGTTTGATATTAAACGTGACAAAGCTAGCGTGAAGTTTTCTAAATCCAGAGGCTTGGGGTTCAAAGAATATATGCTGTATAAAGGCTGGGCGTAGCAGTTTCTACAGCTGACCCAGCATATAATCCGCACTCGACACATCAAAAGCGCCGGGCTCTTCGATGTTGAGCTTGGTCACTTTGCCATCTTCAATAATAGCTGAAAAGCGCTGTGCCCGTTCGCCCATGCCGAAACCGGAGCCGTCAAAGGAGAGGCCTAGCGCTCTGGCAAAATCGCCATTGCCATCGGCCAGAAAAATCATTTTTTCACCGGCCTCGTTGCTTTCAGCCCAAGCGCCCATCACAAATGCATCATTGACGGACATGCAAACGATTTGTGTCACGCCTTTGGCTTGCAGTTTTGTTGCCTGCTCGACATAGCTGGGCAGGTGGCGGGCTGAGCAAGTCGGTGTGAAAGCCCCTGGTAGCGCAAACAAAGCGGTTTTTTGCCCGGCAAAAATCTCAGCTGTTTGGGCCTCTTGGGGGGCCTCTGCGGTGGCCAACATCACTTTAATATCGGGGATTGTGTCGCCTTCTTTGATGGTCATGGTGGAAATTTCCTCTCTCGTTGAAATGCCAAGTCAAGGGCGTTTTGGCGCAAATCTTCTGACTTGTCACCCTTGCCAGACATGCCAGCGCCCCTTAGCTTTCATTGATGAGCCCCAACGCGACCCAACTGTCAGATGGACAAGATTGCCTCACCGGCCAATTGCTGGTTGCGATGCCAAGTCTGGGGGAGGGCTGTTTTCACAAATCAGTGATTTTGATCTGCGGCCATGATGATCATCATGCGATGGGGCTGATCGTCAATAAGCGGGTCACGGATCTGACATTTTCTGAGATTATGGCACAACTTGATTTTGAGGTAGAGGACGATGATATGCCGCCCTTTGCCGAGGCAGTTATCGACGAGAATGTGCATTATGGCGGACCGGTCGAGCCAATGCGTGGTCTGGTCCTGCACACGCTTGATCAGACTTATGAGGAGACGGTCAACATCTCTGGAGAGGTGGGCCTGACCGCGACCAAAGAGATTGTCGCTGATATTGCGCGGGCCAAAAAAGCACCAAAAAATGCTCTGCTTTGCATGGGCCATGCAGGCTGGGAAGCGGGGCAGCTGGAGGATGAATTGGTGCAAAATGCGTGGCTAACAATGCCGGCTGATCTCAATTTGATCTTTACCACGCCGATCCAAAAATGTTGGGCTGCGGCTTTGGCCAGTATCGGTATCGACCCTTCGATGTTGGCCGCAGATACCAGTAACCCGCGAGACCCGGATGCGCCGCTCAATTAGGTCGCTTAGCAAATGCTCCAAGGTTAATTCAATGAATATGTTTTTGGGGTATATTGCGCGCCAATGAAGTCAATCTTAGCGATATTCTGCACCAGTTTTGTGCGCGTGAACCTGTTTATGGTATTGCCGCTTTATGTCCTGATCGGCAGTTTTAAAGCCAATCAGTGGGCCAAATCGGAAGAGGCCCCTTTCCTTGAAATGGCTCGTATTTGGATGATGGATAGTTGGCCAAGCGCTGTTGCTTGTGTGTTTTTCACCGGCGCGTGTGTCGGCTTGGCCAGTGTTGTTAGTCGCGACTAACCAAGACGGCAAAAAATTGATCCCGGCTAAAGAAAACCAAAAAACCCGGCTATACAGCTGGTCAGGCGCACGCCATACTTTCGCGATGACAAAATTACATCCCATATTTACGCTCATAATAGCCTTCGGATTATGGGGCTGCTCTGGCCAAGAAGAAGCAACCTCGCAAATTGCCGAGGATTTACCAAACGCCATCCAATATGAGTTTACCAAAAAAGAACTTACAGGCCTTGTGATGGTCACTCAAGGTTTTTTGGATGGGCACAGAATTGACACTGGTCTATTATCCCAAGGCGCGACGCTGCTTATATTCGAAGAAGATTTTGCTTGGGCCATTGGTGAGACGTCGCCTGAAAACTTACAAAGTAAGCACACGAAGTTTTCTTGGAAATTAGATAAAAAGGGCCGGATTATCTTGCAAGATATTCCAGACACCCAGGCAACCGCGCCATCACCCTCAAATTGTACCCTAACTAAAATCAAAGAGCATAAGCGCGAATTTACCAAAGAGGGGCTGGCGGAAAAAATCGATACGGTTTTCGTGTGTGATGATCTTCCCCAAGGCACGCAAATTCAACAAACCTTTCTCCTGCCGCTACCGCTGTTCCCACATATGCTCTCCGGTATAGAAACCAGATGGAGTTCCAAGCCCGGCGCGCCATCGACCTTTCAGCAAGACAGAACCGTAAAACGTCCCGACCCGCTGAAACCGGACGAAGGGGTCTTTTTGTATGATCCCTACACGGCCGGAAAATACCATCATTCTATACGCGTTTTTCAAACCAGAATTGAACGCTCGGATGCTGGAGATGCGCCTCGGATAACCAGCAAGCACCGATTATTGATGTTTGGCCATGGCACAATACAGCACGCTACAATGCTCGACCTCTCCTTTAGCCCGATTATATTCATACCGCCCGGAGATGATGGCTATGCCCATCAATCAACGGATCGGTATGAATTACATTCTGTCTACCGCCTAAAAAACCTGACTTATAATCCAATGACAGGCAATTACGCCGACAGGCCGAGCGATATTGCCCGCAGCGTTAATGCCAATACACCGCCGCTCACATCCGCTCTGGTGTTTCGGTAGGCGGGCCTCATCCTGAGGCGTGAGCGAAGCGAGCCTCGAAAGACGAGGCACTCGCATGCAAAAGCCATTAATAAGGTCGCTGCTGCTGGCCCTGCTGTTGTCCACCTTGCTGGTTCATCATCCCTTGAGGTTGATTGGGCTGGGTCGGCAGGCCGGCCATCTTCCACGCTTCGATCCCGCCGCGATACCACAAGACTTGGGTGTAGCCCATATTGATCGCGCGCAACGCGGCATTATAAGACATCCAGCACTGGGTACTCTGGCAATAGAACACCAGTGGTTTTTGCTTATTGCCTTGCGTCGTCTTTTGGAGGAATTGGCCAAATTCCTGCTGGGTCCGATCTTGGAAATTGCCCGGTGCTGCGGCGGGGCCGGCGGTATAAGCACCGGGTAAGAGTTCAGGGCCGTTGAGCACGTCAAAAATCGCGACCTGCCCGGGTTTCTGATTGATCATCATGAATAAAGCTTCGGTGGTGATCATCAACCCGCCGGGGATTTTGGTTGGGGTTGGCCCATGGGGCGCACCGGCATGGAGTTGCGCTGTCGCTGGGATGCCGTAATCCATATTTTCGATCGGGCCAACGCGGGAAAAGTCAGGCGGGCGCATTTGCTGGCCCGGCTGCATTCCAGGTTGTTGGCCAGGTTGCATTCCTGGATTTTGGCCGGGATATTGCCCGCCGCGGCCTTGGGGCGGCATTTGGCCCACTGGATATTGCCCGCCAGGGACTTGGGGCGGCATTTGCCCACCAGGATTTTGGGCGGGATATTGTGGCTGTTGTTGCGGTGGGTATTGCTGCCCCGGTTGTTGCTGTTGTTGCGGCGGGTATTGCTGTTGCTGGTTTGGCGGATTACCAAAACTGTCTTGCGCCGTTGCTGCGCAAACACTCATGCCGATAGATGCTATAATTATCAGGGTACGTTTCATTAGTTGGTCACCTCCATGCGTTGCCCATTACTGGGCGTATAAAATTGATCATTGGTCAGCACATAAGTGCCGTCATTCAACTG
>JAZGEB010000154.1:0-2591 GCA_036478515.1 Parvularculaceae bacterium
CCAATGTTTTTGGCGCGATGAATGTGATCCGGGCGTTTTTGCCCGAGATGATTGCGGCGCGAGCCGGACGTATTGTCACCATCGGCTCGGTCACCGGCCGTCTCGCGCCGCCATTCATGGGGGTGTATGCTGCATCAAAACATGCGGTGGAAGGTTTTTCAGATGCGTTGCGGCGCGAGGTAGCACCATTTGGCGTCAAGGTAAGTGTGGTTCGTCCCGGATTTGTCCGCACCGAGTTTGGCGATCAGGAACAAGCAGAATTATCGCGTTATACGGATCAAGCCCCTTATGCTGAGCGTTTGAAAACTTTCGCGGCATGGCACAAAGCCAAAGGTCATGATGTCTCCCCCGGTCCGGAAATCGTTGCACAAGCGGTTTATCATGCCCTGACCCATGCGCGGCCCAAGACCCGATATCAAATGCCGTTTAATGCTAAGTTCAATATTTTCGCCCGCAGCTTTTTACCAGTCAGCATTGTCGATCGAATGATTGCTAAAGTAACTGGCACATGAAAAGGCCCGCTCTTAGAGCGGTAGCGGCAGCACGATATAAATCGCGAGTAGAATTAGCGAGGGAATTACGATTTTGATCGTATCTGTGAATAATTGTGTCATGTCTCTCTCCATGGGCTAGTTGAACAAGTCTTTCACTCTAACTCAACAAAAAAATCAGTGGCGTCACATTTGAGTCCCAGACTCTCACATGGGGGTGATGCCAATGCCTTGAATATGACATGATGGCGCGCCGAGCTGGTGTGATGGAGATCACGGGGGAAGCGTGATATTTTGTGATTTTGTAACCGCCAGAATTACTCCGGCGGTTGGGCTTGGCAAGTGCTGCTCAGGACCGTAATAAAGCGATCTATTCATTCGACCCCGCGAAAGAAATTGCCATGCCAATCCCCGTCTTAATGCCTGCCTTATCGCCAACCATGGAGGAGGGCACCTTGGCCACTTGGCTGGTCAAACAGGGCGACGCGGTGACATCAGGTATGATTATCGCTGAGATCGAAACCGATAAAGCGACGATGGAAGTTGAAGCGGTCGATGAAGGCACGATCGGCAAATTGCTGGTCGCGGCGGGGACCGAGAATGTTAAGGTCAATGAGGCCATTGCGGTGATCCTCGAAGAGGGCGAAAGCGCTGCTGATATTGATCTGGCGAGCATCGGTGGCGGCGCAGCTCCTGCGCAGGTTGAGGAAGCGGCACCTGCTGTGCAGGCCTCTGGCGCTGACGCCCCGAGCTTCACCCCGGCCCAAGACCCGGAGATTCCGGCGGGCACAAACATGGTGCAAACCGTGCTGCGCGATGCGTTGCGCGATGCCATGGCCGAAGAGATGCGCCGCGACGAAAAAGTCTTTGTCATGGGTGAGGAAGTTGCCGAATATCAGGGCGCGTATAAAGTTACCCGCGAATTGCTGCAAGAATTTGGCGACCGCCGGGTGGTCGATACGCCGATCACCGAGCATGGTTTTGCCGGTCTTGGGGTCGGCGCGGCGTTTGCTGGTTTGAAGCCGATTGTCGAGTTCATGACTTGGAATTTCGCCATGCAGGCAATCGATCACATTATCAATTCGGCAGCAAAAACCCGCTATATGTCCGGTGGCCAGATGTCATGCCCGATTGTATTTCGCGGGCCCAATGCCGCCGCTGCCCGGGTTGGCGCGCAACATAGTCAGGACTATTCGTCTTGGTATGCCAATGTCCCCGGCCTGATTGTGATCGCGCCTTATTCAGCCGCCGATGCCAAAGGCTTGATGAAAGCGGCGATCCGCAATCCTAATCCGGTCTGCTTTTTGGAGCATGAATTGCTCTATGGCGATGTCGGTGATGTGCCGGACATGGATGATTTCGTGCTGCCAATCGGCAAAGCAAAAATCGTCCGTGAGGGAACAGATGTAACGATTTCTTCGCATTCAAGGGGCGTGATGTTTGCGCTCAGCGCGGCGGAGTTGCTGGCCGAGGAAGGAATTTCCTGCGAAGTTGTAGATTTGCGCACCTTGCGCCCGCTTGATACCGCGACTGTTGTTGCGTCAGTGAAAAAAACCAACCGGCTGGTGACAGTCGAAGAAGGCTGGGCACCAATGGGGGTTGGCTCTGAAATCGCTTGGAATGTGGTCCAACACGCGTTTGATTATCTCGATGCCCCGCCCGCAAGAGTAACCCAAGAAGATACCCCGCTGCCTTATGCTGCCAATCTCGAAGCCATGTCGCTGCTCAACGCCGACAAAGTCGTCGCGGCTGTGAAGTCAGTTTTGTATGTTTAAGTCGTAGGCCCGGCATTCATGCCTTAAATATTGTCCCCTCACCCAAATTTTAAGGAAAATTTGTGCCTCTCCCAAGGGAGAGGCGAGCGAGCGGGTGAGGGGACATTCACCCCCATCTGCATAAAGATGAATATATCACCAGCTGGATCCCGGTCTTATCCGGGAAGACGCCTCAATCCCTCACACAACAACACAATTATGTGAGTTGCCGTCACGCATGAATTTCACCATACTAAAAAAGAGATTGTCTATTAGTTGCGTTACTCTGTCACATTCATTTCGGGAGAAGAGCATGACTATTCGTGGAAGTAATTGTTTTAAAGGG
>JAZGEB010000155.1:0-8573 GCA_036478515.1 Parvularculaceae bacterium
ACCCAAGAAGCTCTTGTGGATTATGCGCCCGCGCGCCTGCTGTAAGCAATGTCAGGTTTCGAATTTGACTTGAACACATCGCCTGCTTGGTTGAGCACTCGTCATTGAGGAGTTCGGTCAATCCGAATTTTGGCTTCACTTGAAAAATTTTGGCAAGTTGCGGCTTGCGCAAATCAGCATCAATAAGCAAAACTTTGCGATTTACTTGAGCAAAAGCAACTGCCAAATTTGCCGCCGTATACGCCGCGCCAACATTGTCGGTTGCGCCTGATATCGACAATAACTTGCTGGCGGCCCCGCCAGATTGAGCCACCAGCCTTGTGCGGAGCATCCGGAATTGTTCTGCCTCCGGTGAAAATGGCTTGGTGATTGTAATCAGTTTCGGGGGAATATTGATCTTAGTTGGGTCGGTATGGAAATACCCAAACTGGACCGCAATCGCCGCTTGAATGTCCTGCGGTTTGATATAGCCTTTGCGCAAGGCAACCTTACCAAACAGATCGCCGGTTTTGCTTTGCGTCTCGGCAATTGTGTCGATTTGCGTTTGGGTCAAAAGCCCCATCCGCAATAATATGTCACCGATGCGTTGCGGACGCCTGCCGACCTCGGCTGGCGCGGCCCCGGCGCGACCTCGCACGTCGATTTCCAACGCTTCAGCGACCATCCTCGCAATTGCCGGGGGCGCTTTCTTGGAAGCAAGCTTACTCATGCGAATTGCCCCTTGCCCCGAGGACCAGAGACCGTCACCTCGGCAAAGACAGGCGCTTGAGCAACGCGTTCAAGCATCGCTTTTACGCGAATTCGCGCCTCGACTAATTCTGTTAAAATCGCAGCACTGATGCCTAAACAAACCCCAAGAAAAAATCCGGCGATGATGACGATCACATGGATTGGTACCGGCGGCTCTTGCGGCGGTACGGCCCGACCAAGCATCAAAATATCAACCAGATCAAAGCGCGATTGCAAACTTTGCTGCAATCTGCGACGGGAAATTTCGTCGAATGTTTGTTGATTATTGGCCAAGCCTTGCTCAAGCACATTAAAAGTCTGTCTGGTTTTTTGCAAAGCAATCACGCGCGCCTTTTGTATGGCCGCAGCAGCTTCGAGGCTGGCAATACGCCGCCTGGCATAATCAGACCGCTCGCGGATTGATTGAAACAGCGCGGTTTGGAGCGAGCGCATTTGCATCAAGCCTTCTTGATAATCAGGATGATTTTCGCCGTAACGCTGCTCAACCTTTTCCATCTGTACCCGGATAGACCCGAGCCGCGCTTGTGCTGATTTACCAACATTATTATCATTTGGGATCGGTAGCGTTGCCAGCTCTGCTCTTGTCGCTGAAACAGCTTGGTTCAACAAAGACCGGGCTTCAGCATGATCTGCTCTTGCGTCGGCTATCCGGCTCGTGATCGTGCCGAGCTCAACTTCCGCTGCTTCCAATTGTTGCGCCCCGATGGTCACAAGGCCGCTTTCTGCTTGAAAGTCGGTTAGCTCATCCCGGGATTTTTGCACTTGTCTTTCAAGGTTTCGGGTTTCTTCCGAAAAATTAGCCGCCGTGCGCGCAGCCCGGCGTTGGCGATTATCAATCACAATCCGCATATAGCTATCTGCAAATGCATTAGCATAACGCGCCGCTAAACTCGGGTCATTGCTTCGGTAAGAGATCAGCATCGTGCTTTCTGTCACACTGGATTGAACATTGAGGTTCAGCAATAATTCATCAGCAACCCACTCAGTCAAATTATTCCCGGTAACAATTTCGCCGCCGGTTTTTTTCCGCCATTGGTCTTCATATTCAGCCATACTGAGATGGCCAGTCGCAATGAGCTCCGCGACAACTTTAAGGGCAACAGAACGGCTCGAGACCAAGGCGGCTTGTTGACCGAGAAATTCAGAAACGCGGTGACGTTTTTCAGCCAGACCGGTCAGTGGGTTTTCAAAAACTGAATCGACTTGCACTTTAGCGGAGGCCACGTAATTCTTCGGCAGTGCAAAGCCAAGCACCGCTGAAATAAATGTCGCAATAACAATTGACCAGAGCACAATAAGGCTCCGGGCGCGCAACACATTGAAGAAAGACAGAAGACCCATAGGTTTGGCTCAGCTTGTTACTGACCTTTCGCTTCTCTAGCTTCTGGCGCGCTCGGCTTTACCGTATCGCGGTAATAAGTGACTTTCGCCGTTTTTCGCAACGCTTCAATTCTGGTTGTGACTTTTTTTGTTGCATCTTCACGCCGCAATATGGCCCGTGCTGATGGCGACCCTTCTTCCAAAGTGACGCTGTCATTCATAATCCGAATAATTTTCAAAATTGAAATTTTATCACTGCCCTGCAATACGATATTATCGCTGACATCATATTTGGCCAACTGCACGCGGATGGCTTCGGGGAAACTAGACGCAGGCCGCACACTGGCAGAAAGGGAATAAGCAATTTGGCTTTTATCTAAAAAATCTTGCAGCCGTTTAAAATCACTGCGCTCATCGAACAGCGGTGTCATGCTGTCCAGATCGAAATCATCCAGACCGATTTCCAGAACGCTGAAAGAATATCGCCGCGCTTCGGTAAACAAGGTCGGATTGGCAAGCATGAAATCTTGAATTTCGGATTGCGTTGGCTCAACTGGCTGAGCCACAAGACCCATATATAAATCTGCTAATGCCTGCTCTTTGGCAGCTTCCATGCGCCATAAGGCGTCTGGGCGACGATCAATTTTTGCGCTGCGCGCCGCTTCGGCAGCAACCGTGCGGTCAACGATCGCTTGCATGGCGATACGTTCCGCATTGGGATCGGTTGGAATCAATGACAATCGCGCCATTTCAACACGAACTTCATTATGGGTAATTTCCCGGCCATTGACCTTGGCCACGACCTGGGTCTGGCCACTCTCAACTTTTTTGCCCCCAGCCAAAGCATCACCCGCCATAAATGACATAGTGATACTGGCCATGACCATAAACAGCCGCAGTAAGTGTTTCGCCTCACAACTTATATTCCGACGTGGTTTTGAAAATACACCTGAGCGCATATCAATCTCCTACTCAACTGGCCATCAGACCCAATTTCGCTTCAACGATCATTTCGCAAAGCGACCTCCGCTGGATGCCAGCCGGGCGCTACACCGCCGCTTCTGACCTCCCGCAATATTCCCAACATTTTCCCGGCCCGCCAAATCCGTAGGCGAACCAGAACACCCATAACTTTAAACCGCTGGGCAATGCTGCCGCCCAGAGGATGCAACGCCGCACGCGGCAAATGCGCGATTGCCGACAAAGCAACAACAACCGACCGTAACCGCCAGCTCACACGACTTACCCCCGCCTGCTGCTCTAAAGCATATGTCTCACGAATTAATCGCGACCACTTCACCCTCAGCGCAGGCCAGTCCCGACGTGCGGGATGACTAACAATTGCTTTACCATGAAAAACTAAACGAAACCCTAGCGCCCGGGCGCGGTGGCACCAATCTACGTCTTCCGAAACGCCCGTTGAAAAATCCCCGACAGCCGTTGCCACAGCCCGGCGAACAACCAAATTTGCGGTGACCGAAAACCCCTTGGTTTGAATGTAGGATTGCTGCCTAAAGCCAAAAACCTGCTCAAATTTTTCGACCGCGGTTGGTTGTGCCGGATCGGCACAGGTGACCCTAACCTCGCCGCCAATCATATCGGCGCCCCCCGCATCAAGCGCGGTTACAGCGGCACTAAGCCATGCGACATCAGCGATACAATCGCTATCAATAAACGCAATCACATGGCCCTGCGCCCGAGCGAGCCCTGCATTTCTCGCCGCAGCAGCGCCCCGCTCTAGCTCCGCCTCGAATATAATTTCAGGATAATCGGCGATAACGGTCTCAATACCGCCTGGCGTGGCATTGTCGACGACGATAATTTCGCAATCAGTCGCCGGAAAGCTTTGCGCCACAAGACTATCGAGGCAAAGCCGCAGCAACTCTGGTTGATTATAGTGAGGGATAATGATGCTGACCCGGATCATGCTTTTTCCTCTACTTTTACGAGGGTTTCAAACACACCAAGATATGTCTCGCGTTGACTACTCCAACTAAACCCATCTTCGAGACGGGCCCTGCCTTTTTGGCCAAGCTTGTCGCGCAGCGCAGCGTCATTCATCAATGTGTCAATGTGATCGCACAAAGCCACAGGGTTATTGTCTTTTGCATAAAGCGCCGCATCACCAGCTATATGGCGGCATTCGTTTAGGTCAAACATCACAATCGGCAGGGAATACGCCATATACTCCATGACCTTATTCATCGCTAACCGGTCATTGAAATCATTCTTTGGGTCCGAGCCAATGCCAATATCAGCTGAAGAAAAAGCAGCCTGTAATTGCTTACCGATTAAAAAGCCTGGAAAAGAAATATAAGGTTGAAGTCCGCGCGCAACGGCATCCGCCATTAAGACTTGTCGTTCAGGGCCCTCCCCGGCAACAAGCAAATGGAAGTCTTGCCGTTTCGTCACCAGCGTCTCGACAGCATCAAGCAGCAAATCCACGCCATCTTGCGAACCGATAATACCAACCCACAGCAATAAATAGGGCTTGCCTTTGTTCAGAGATTTATCCGGCGCAACAGGCTGGATCCGACCAAGATCTGGCGCCGAGTAAACAACGCTGACATCCTGATCCCGCTTAGCGCCTCTCGCCAAGGCAATCTGTTTAAAGCCTTGATTGGTCGAGATCACTTTATCAGCCAGCGCAAAGGTGCATTTTTCTGCCCAGATCGCGATCGTGTATAGAATACCGCGGGCCTTACCGCGTTTTTCTGCGTATAATTCAGGGGTCAGGTCGTGATGATCAAAAACAACTTTGGCTCGGCCAAAGAATTTGACGATAGCCGCAGGGATAAATAAAATATCCGGCGGATTACAAATTTGCACGACATCAATATTACGCAGGCCAATTTTCAACAGCAAATAGATTTCCCAAAACAACGCAATGCCATATTCAATAACATAGCTAAACACATTGCGGGCTTCAAACGGCAAAGGATGGCGGAATATCTCAACCCCTTCGCGAATTTCACGGCGTAGTGTATGCGCCCCCATTAAAGGACAGATCACAGAAACCCGCCAGCCGTCACGCGCTAACGCTGTCGCCTCTTGCCAGACCCGACGGTCATCTGGAACGGTCATGTTTTCAACGATAATGACAGTATGCGGTGCGTCTGCCCGGTGCCCGGTCGCCTCGTCACTCCGCCCTTCTGCGCGGGGTTGCGAAGACGCCGTTGTGGCGTGAGTAGATAAAGTTTGAATTTTAACCATACTTATTGACAGTGTCTTAACGCAACTTCGGGATACTGAGCTCCAAGGTATAAGCGATCAGTGTTTCGAAATACCTAAGATGGCCAGTTGTATTGGTCGCCAAGAGTTATGAGTTTGTATGGGTACGCGTTTTCATATCTGGGCTATTTTACTCACCCTTGGGGTGATGCCAGGTTTTGCGCAAGCCGCAACCGCCACCTTTACGCCGGATGCCGGCGCGGCCGTTGCTGGGTCCGAGGTCAATGTTTTGGATGGGACAGGCTATTCCCTCGCAGAAGATGGATCTTTGACAATTAAATTCACCGATCTTTTTGCCACAGATAGTAGCGATAGCTTCACGCTTTACCATTATTCAACAGCTCCCTTTGGCAATCTGATTTCTTTTAGCTGGGGCTATATGGATGCCAGCGGCTCTGTTCTTTATCAATCGAGCGCGCAATATCCATATGCCCAAACTGGCGGCAATAGCTTTTCCGTTGGCTATGCCTATTGGGGCTGCGCGGCTTCTGCGGGCGCCGGGTGCAACTTCATTCAAATCAATGGCGACACCAGTGGCTACACACTCGATGCGGTCAGCTTGAACGGTGCAATTGTTCAAATGGTGGCTGCGCCGCCAACCCCGGAACCCTCGACATGGGCTTTGATGGTCTTGGGTTTTGCCGGATTAGGACTACAATTAAAACGTTCCAAACCATCCCGACAAAGCAGGTACAAAAAAGCTATTTTAACCACGGGTTAGAATAGTTCCCTTAGGGTGCCGATATGACAAGACCTGTTTCTCATTATTGGATTTGCTGTTTGCTAACAGCCTTCATCGCGTTTTCACTGTCGCTGACAAGTGCTGCCGCAGGGACGGCTTATTTTACCTCTGATGCAGAAATTTTGACCGATGCTGATTATCAAACTTTGTCATCGGCAAATTCCGACCCCTACCTCATTGGCAGCGGCGATACTTTATTCATAGAATTGCAAGACCCGTTCGCGACCAGTAGTGCAGATGATCTGCTCACGCTTTATTATACCAATGGCGGTAATCGGCGGCGCTCCGTTGGGATTAATTTTGGCTATGAGTTGAACGGCGTCATGCAATGGGCCTTTACCCGGCCGCAGTTTTTTAATGTCAGAGGCAGTGGCTCAATTTCAATTTTCGGGTTTTCTAATTTCTGCTCAGTTGCCGGCGGTTGTACATTTATCTCGCTAACCGGCGGACGGCGCGGCAATGGCTTTGGGCTGGATGCTGTCGCGGTGAATGGGCAAATTTTGAGCGCCGCTGCGCCAACGCCCGAGCCTGGCATTTGGAGCTTGATGATTGCGGGATTTATTCTCGTCGGGACAAAATTAAAACATGACAAACGACAGCTTGGGACTAGCGCCTTACCGGTAACGGCTTAGCCATCAGGGTCTTCTTTATAAGGCTGGCCAGCCAGATGCATCAGCAATAAAGCCGCGGCAGCCAAAAATGCGATCCCGCCAAGAAGAATGCTTTTATCGCCCAGATAATTTGCCAATGCGCAAGCCACAGACGCGCCAATATAAGGCATCAATGGGGGGTTCTCATGCTGTAGTCGATATAAAAACAGACTGACAGCAGCGATAAATAACCCAGTTGCAGCAAGATCAAAAAACGATGTCATGACGAAACCCCTACACGGGCAATATGTCATATTTAAGTTAAAGACGTGTTGCGAGTAAGGGTCAGCTTAAATACGCCGACCGCCAATGCGCGCAATCGTCGAAACCGCAGCTCGAAATTGCAAGCTATCGCCGATCTGAATAACGCGACCCGTCATCGCAATTGGATCAGCGACAAATGGCAATATCGCTTCGGAATATTTCTGGCCGTTCTCGTCAGTCAACAACATCACACTCTCTTGGCCTTGCTTGGTGACGACGCGAAAAGATGGCGGAATGCCGCCACGGATACAAAGACTAGCGCAAGCCTTATGGGTTCGCCCGAGCGATGGTCGCATCACGCCCATGAAACATTTGGTATCCAATATCGTCCCGCGCAATGTAATGTTCTCGGCGACAAGCTTGACGACCGGTGGCGGGTATAGGCCAAAATTCTCATCAATCGGCTCAGCCCAATCACCCAAGAGCGGCGGAACTTCCAGCATTTGGCGTCCCTTTCGCTCAATTAAAACACCGGTGGCTGCGATCGCATAGCCTTGGCCCGATGAAAAATCCATTGCCGCTGTACATTTACCTTGCGCAACCACCAGAACCGTTCTGGTTGGAAATCCGCCAACATCAGTTGGCACACGTATGATTGGATAGGGCTCTTCGCTCAAAATACCCCGAAGCGTGTGGAGTTTACCGGTATGCCACGCCCCGGCCCCAGGATCGCCCAGAGCCGACGCAACGAAAGCGCCAATCCCCCCGACGCCAGCCAGAGTTACCGGGACTGCGCCAAGTAAAAATCGTCGGTCCACAGAAGATGTAGTCCCCCAACCAACATAAAACGGATCATCATCGTGTTCAGACATCGACAGCCTCCTGATGGTCTGGTTCCGGGATTTGGCCGTCTGGAAAATCACTCAACCGGAGCGTTTCTGATTTTTGCCCGAGCGGGTTTTCCTGGCTGTGGACATAAATCAAATCGTCCTCCAGTTTTAGATTATAGGTTGCCACTTGCTCCTGAAATGGCGGCGGCGAGACGCCATCTTCGAGCTTATATTGCCAGCCATGCCACGGGCAAGTGACACAGCCATCAACAATTTTTCCCTCCCCCAAGGGCCCGCCTTGATGGCGACAAACATTGGTGATCGCGCCGACAATGTCCTGATCCCGAAACACCCCAACCCGCTCCCCTGTTGGCAGAACGATGATCTTCGCTCGGAGCATTGGAATTTCCGCCAGTCGCCCGACCTTGATCCAGCCTTCATTTTGCAAGCGCGCCGGCTTGGTGTCGATATTCATCTCATGGCGTGCCGCCAGATAATGGGCCGACGCCACGAGACCAAAAGCGATCACGATCAGTAAAGGGTAGGTCCATGATTTTTCCGTCAGCAAGGCCCCCAAGACGATGTGAAACACCAACAAAGCATAAGCAAAATAGACCGCCATATGGATGGCTTTCCAAATCCGGGCAGACAGAGTGTTGAGCCAATAATCATGGCTGGTGACCGCCATGACCGCCAATAACACCCAAGCAGCAAGACCGAATAGTTCAAACGGGACACCATCAAATGGGACGCCGGACTGGCCACTGACAAATAATGACACCAGCGGATTTAACGGCCCGCCGCCATGATACCACATCAGCGACAAGCCAAAATGAGCGCTCGCCA
>JAZGEB010000156.1:0-3377 GCA_036478515.1 Parvularculaceae bacterium
CTCGGGAAAGTGACAACAGAGCGGATCGTTCTTTTCGCCGCGTTCAGGTGATGGGTGCCATACCGGATATAGTCCGGCACAGGCGGGTCAAGCCGTGGCAAACGTTTGTTTTATCAACCATCAACCAACTCCCCTCATCCCGAATTTATTTCGGGATCTCGCGCGATGAAGATCGGTGCTAGCCTTATGAGATCCAGGATCAAGTCCGGGATGACGGTTTGAATTTGTTTGGGGTGTTTGTTGTGTGGTTTGCTCTGTGCCCGCCCTCGTCCTTCGAGGGCGCTTTGCGCCACCTCAGGATGAGGACTTTCAGAACTAAACTCTCCTCATCCTGAGGTGCGGAGCGTAGCGCAGCCTCGAAGGATCGCGAGATTATGAACGGTGCTGGCCTCATGAGATCCCGGGCTCTCGTCGTATCTTCGATACGACTGCCGCCACGCGTTTCGCTACGCGAAAACGCGTTTAACAAGTTCGGGATGACGGTTTTTTGTGGTTTGCTCTATCCCTTACCCTGACTGGCTTTGCACTAGTTTATCCCCGGGGTCTAAAACCAGTGTATTATACCATCAGACCTGCTTTCGGAGGCTTTTTGGATATCCGGCCAAGGGGAAGCAGGGGACGTATACAGATCGGGCGGCGCGACGGAAGCGCTTCTAACGATCTGTCGGTTATAGGAGATGAAGGAGCCGCGAGGCGATTTTATCATTTGTACTATAGCGCAGGTCAATACGGACGCCGATAGGCGAGCCGGGACCTGAGGCCCGCAGTTCAGATCCCGGGTCTTCGCCCGGGACGACACATGGGGGGCCACGCCACCGAAGGGCGAAGGTGATGCCCGACTTGGTTAATCAAATGTTAAAATGGGTACATATGTTGCAACCCCTTTATTCTTATTGTTTCAAAAGGGGAATAAAAATGAAAAAAGCAATCGTCTCAACTGTCGCCGCGCTAGGCTTGGTATTTGCCAGTGCTGCAACCGCCGCTCAAGTCGAGCTCATCACCAATGGCGGTTTTGAAACCGGTGACTTTACTGGTTGGAATGCGCAAATCGCTGCCGGATCCAATGGTACGGTCGAAGTGACTAGCAATTCCACAGCACCTATTGGCGGGCAGACAGTGCCAGCACCAAGTGAAGGCCAGTTTCATGCCCTCACTGGCCAAAGTGGGCCAGGTGCCTACGCGGTCAGCCAGTTGATCACACTGGCCGATGTCTATTCATCCTTGATTCTGACCTTCGACCTGTTCGCTTCTACCAATGCTAATTTTGTCGATGCCGGTAATCTCGATCACACAGGTGGGCCAAACCAGCATGTACGGGTTGATCTTCTGGTGGCGGGGTCTGATGGTTTTGATGTCGGCAATGTTATTGCCAGCATTCTGGTGCCGTTCATTGATGGTCAATTCCCGGGGGCCTATACGTCCTATTCCTTTGATCTATTGCCCTTGCTCGGCAATGCCACTTCTTTCGTCTTACGCTTTGGCCAAGTGGACAATCAGGGTCACTTCTCAATGGGGATCGATAATGTCTCTCTGCTGGCAGAAAACAGCGAAGTGCCATTGCCCGCAGCACTGCCCTTCATGATGACAGGTCTTGCAGCGTTTGGCGCGACCAGACGACGTAAAAAAACGCAAGTTTAAGTTCTTGCTTGATTAGAAAAACATATCGTCCCGGGGCTTTCCTTTTGGTTAGCCCGGGACGATATTCTTTATTCCTGCTAGGCGTTTTGCCCTGAGGCTTCTTACGCAGGCTTTATCATTTTGGCCGGAACGACCATGCGGTCATATTCTGCTTCGGTGACAAAGCCCATTTTCACCGCTTCTTGCTTGAGGGTCGTGCCATTCTTATGCGCGGTCTTGGCTATTTTGGTGGCGTTATCATAGCCGATGCTCGGCGCTAGCGCCGTGACCAGCATCAATGAGCGGTTCATTAAATCAGCGATTTGGTCTTCATTGGCTTTAATGCCGACGACGCATCTGTCGGTGAAACTCATCGCGCTATCGCTCAGTAAGCGGATGGATTGCAACACGTTCAATGCAATCACTGGCTTGAACACATTGAGTTCAAAGTGGCCTTGCGATCCGGCAAACGACACAGTGGTGTTGTTGCCCATCACTTGAGCGCAGACCATGGTCAGGGCTTCGCATTGGGTCGGATTGACCTTGCCGGGCATGATCGATGAACCCGGTTCATTTTCTGGCAGTGAAATTTCGCCAAGACCAGAGCGCGGCCCGGAGCCGAGTAGGCGGATGTCATTCGCGATTTTGTATAAAGACACAGCCACTTCATTAAGCGCGCCATGGGCCTCGACCATCGCATCATGAGTGGCGAGGGCTTCGAATTTGTTTGGCGCGGTTTTGAATGCCAGCTTGGTATAGGCGGCGACATGCTGGGCAAAGATTTTGTCAAATCCGGGTTTTGAATTGATCCCGGTACCAACCGCGGTGCCCCCTTGGGCGAGTTTATACAATCCCGGCAACACCCCCTCGACGCGTTTGAGGCCATTTTTGACCATCGCTGCATAGCCGGAAAATTCCTGGCCCAGCGTAATCGGCGTTGCGTCTTGTAAGTGGGTGCGGCCAATTTTGATAATCTTGCGAAATTCTTGCGCTTTGTCATTCAGCGCATTGTGCAGGGTCTGCAACGCCGGCGCGAGGGCGTGAACAATTTCTTCGGCCGCGCTGATGTGCATCGCGGTGGGAAATGTGTCGTTGGAGCTTTGCGACATGTTGCAGTGATCATTGGGATGGACCGGCGTTTTTGAGCCAATGGTGCCGCCGAGCAATTCTATCGCCCGGTTCGAGACAACTTCGTTGGTGTTCATATTCGACTGAGTGCCAGACCCGGTCTGCCAGACGGATAAAGGAAAGTGGTCATTGAGTTTGCCCTCGGCGACCTCTGATGCGGCTTTGACGATCGCTTTAGCGATTCTTTTTGGCAACTTTCCCTGATCCATATTCGACAGGGCAGCGGAGCGTTTGATCACCCCGAGGGCGCGGATTAAGGGCACCGGCATGGTCTCGGTGCCGATCGGGAAATTAATCAGAGACCGCGCTGATTGCGCGCCATAATATTTATCGAGAGGGACATTCAGCTCGCCAAAGCTGTCGGTTTCGGTTCTGGTTTTGGTCATATCAAGGGAGGCTCCGGCAAGGGTTTTTCGTTGGATTTGTATAGCGGTAGTTTTGGATGCCGTCACCTTCCTTGATCTTGAAATATTTGCTTATCTGTGGCGCGGGCCGATCAATCAGACCGCATAGCTGATGATTTCATATTCGACCTCATCCTCATCTAAAAAGTAAAACCGCTTCCCCGGGGCATAATCGCGATGGGAAAAGGGTTTGTAGCCGGCGGCAATAATCCGGGCTTCGATCTTGTC
>JAZGEB010000157.1:0-7629 GCA_036478515.1 Parvularculaceae bacterium
ATGGAAGCGCGCGCCGCCAAGGGCTTCACCCTGCCGGAATTTTCCTATCCGCTAATTGTTGAGTCGGCGCAAAATGTGCGCAAAGGCAAACCTTTCACCAAGAATGGCCTATCGCCAATTTATAAAGACTTCAAAACCAAGCTGGACAAGCTCGACACTGACAAAGCGACCAAAGACCGATTGCTAACGGAGCTGGTCGCAGCGCTTAAAGATGATGCTGATCGCGGCTATCGCGAATTTGAAAAACGCAGCGCCGCCATTGGTAGCGGCGTCCATGGCAATTATGGCGTCGCCAAATTCTCCAATGGAGAAGCCTATTACAATGAATTACTGCGCAATTACACCACGACAAGCATGACCGCTGAAGAAGTTCATGCCTTGGGCCTTGCAGAAGTCGCCCGTATCCATGGCGAGATGAAAGCGATCATGCGCCAAGTCGGGTATGACGGGACGTTGGCCGAATTTTTCGACTTTATGCGCACGGACAAGCAATTCTACAAACCCAATACGGATAAAGGCCGCGCGGAATATCTTGAGTTGGCGCGCAGCTATATTGGCAATATTGAACCCCGCCTCGATGATCTCTTTATCACCAAACCAAAAGCACCCGTGGTCGTGCGGCGGGTTGAGCCATTTCGCGAACGCGCGTCGGGCAAAGCATTTTACAATCAGCCGGCGCCAGATGGCTCACGTCCGGGCACTTTCTATGCCAATCTAAAAGACATGGCCGATATGCCAATATATCAGCTCGAGGCCTTGGTCTATCACGAAGCGATCCCCGGCCACCACATGCAGCGGGCGATCCAAATCGAAACCACCGGTCTGCCAAAATACCGTCAATTTGGGGGCTACACGGCCTATACCGAAGGGTGGGGTCTCTATTCAGAATATCTCGGTAAAGATCTCGGGTTTTATGAAGACCCTTATTCAGATTTTGGCCGCCTCGCCATGGAGTTGTGGCGCGCCGCGCGGTTGGTCGTCGATACCGGTCTGCATGCTGAAGGCTGGGAAATGCAAAAAGCCATCGACTATTTAACCACAAACACCCCCAACCCAGAAGGCGACTGTCGCAACGCGATTGAGCGTTATATTGTTTATCCAGGACAAGCCACCGCCTATAAAATTGGCATGAATAAAATCCTTGATCTCAGGCGCAATGCCGAAGCATCCCTCGGTGACAAATTCTCGATCCGTGAGTTTCACGAAACCGTGCTGATTAGCGGCCCCGTCCCGCTCGAGGTGCTCGAAGGGAGGATCGCAGATTGGGTTGCAAGCAAACGCTAAACCAGACCGCAACCTACTGACAAGTCAGCCAGATTCTGCCTTAGCAGAACCCTAACCTTTGGTCGCTACCCTCTACCGGAATTGAGGGAGATGGGTATGACGGGGCGGGTCAATATTATCGCGATCGAAACGGTCGCATTATCAGCAAATTTGCTTTCCGGGGGCGAGCCAGATTTATCCGGCAGCGCAAGCTATGTCGGGTTTAGCGATGGCACCCGTAAATTGTCATTGCAGCTACAGCATCAAAACCACGATCTGTCAGCTGATCTATCTGCCTATCTAAACGGCGATGTTCTATGCGTCCTCACCTCCGGTCAAAATCAAACGCAACATGAGTTGGTGGATTGCGACATCATTGATGTCAGCGACATTTTGGAAATCCGCGATGGTGAAACCGTCCTGCTGATCGGTGTCTTCAACGAAACTTGACCCCCGCATCCCTTTAATGGATCCGTGCAAAGCGTTTGAGTATCGGGATGATATTTGCCGGTTTCAAATATCCGAGCCGCCCATAAGGGCTAAAGTGAATGATCCAAGCATAACGCGGCGCATCACTTAAATTTGGCCCAGCCCCATGCACGGTTAGCGGATGGTGCACACCATAATCGCCGACTTTAAAATCACAATAAATAGGATCTGTTTCGCCAAGGGGCGTTGTTTTAATATGGGGATGGAGAGCAGGATCGCTGCCATGTTCCTGCAATCCATCTAAATGTGATTTCGGCACATAGCCAAGAGTGCCGTTTTCCTGATTGGTATCTTGCAACGGGATCCAAAAATTGACGGTGTCTAATTTTACATCAGAGATCAAATAGCCTCGATCCTGATGCCACGCCGTGCGCGCTTTGGTGCCCGGCATTTTGCAAATCACATGATCGAAAGTATAGCGCGGCGAGCGGCCCAGAAGAGTTTCGGCCAAAGCCAACGTCTTTAAATAAACGGCAGTTTTTTTGAGCGCTGGTACGGTCAATGTGGGCCGGTCAATTTCTGGTTGCTGGCTGCCGACAGCTAGATCTCCCATGGCCCCGACATCGCGCCGCCGGTTCCTTTTCTGGTCAGAAAATTGGTCAATCAAAGGCGCAATCATCGCCCGCACATCATCGATATCCGCTTGCGTAAACGCCGAGCCAGAGAGAAATCCGTCCCGATGGTAACGCTCAGCTTGCGCGCTTGTAAGCCCCGTACTCGCCATTTTTCAAACTCAAAATCTAAAAATGCCTAACAGGTAATTTCCCAGCCCGTTCGGTCATCATATTACTACCAAGCCAAATTGACATATCATAGGCGCAGCTGGAAAAAAACGGGAAAGTCATGATTTCGTTAGATTAGCAACATTGGCCTCGATAAGCGGGTCTACCGGCCTTGCAGGCTCTTCCTCGCTCGCCTATCTGTGAGACACCAGCGACTTGCCAGGTGGGGCCAGACAAGGCATAAGCCCGCGCTGATACCGCTTTCCTCGTGGAGACCAAGATGACTTATGTCGTCACCGATGCCTGCATCATGTGCAAATACACAGATTGTGTAGAGGTGTGCCCGGTTGACTGTTTTTATGAGGGAGAGAACACCCTCGCGATTAAACCAGAAGAATGTATTGATTGCGGTGTTTGTGAGCCAGAATGTCCGATTGATGCTATTAAACCAGATACCGAAGATCCAGACGGTAAGTGGACTGAACTAAACGCAAAATTTGCTGAGAGCTGGCCGAACATCACCTGTCAAAAAGACCCGTTGCCAGATGCCGATGCGTATGTCGATGTGACTGATAAGTTGGCGAAATATTTCAGCGAAAAGCCAGGTTCCGGCGATTAGCCCGACAAAGATGGTGCTTTTCGATAAAAAGATCGATTCCGTTGAAAGTCACGATGGTCAATTGTGGAATTCCTCCAAATAATGTGTTATAATAATATCTTAACAGGTGATTTTGTTAACATTGGTTAACGCCTTCATCAAACGCGTGTTTGCTCGATCCACGGGCCGACATCATTGAAGAAAGATTCTGGATACAAAGAACACCACCAGAACGTAGAAATATCGGCTTCTCCAGCAAGTTGGATACGTAAAATCAGGCCTGACCGGCGGTCATGCCTCTTACCAACTTTGCCAGTGGGCTCATGAAAGGAAATATCATGGCTGCATCCAAAAAAGCCGCAAAAAAATCACCGGCAAAGAAGACGGCAAAAAAAGCCGCAAAAAAAACACCCGCCAAAAAGGCAGCGAAAAAGCCGCCGGCAAAAAAGGCCGTAAAAGTTGCTTCGAAAAAAGCACCGGCAAAAAAAGCACCAGCCAAAAAGACGGTTAAAAAAACACCGATAAAAGCTGCCGTCAAAAAAGGCGCGGCAAAAAAAGCACCGGCCAAAAAACCAGTCGCAAAAAAGGCAGCTTCAGTAAAACCTGCCAAAACTGTGGCTAAGCCAGCGCCGACTAAAACCGCAAACAAAAAACCAATCCCAGCGAAAAAACCCGCAGCTGCAAAACAAAAGCTTGCAGAAAAAAAACTAAAGCCTAAAACGACAAGTTCCAAAGCTTCTGTTAAACAACCTGTAAAGAGTAATAAGCCAGTGACTACTGCTTCTGCTGAAAAACCTGCTGAGAAAAAACCGACCATTGCGGCCGCGCGTCGGCCCGTGCGTAAACCACTAATCAAGCCGACACCTGACAGTGTCAAATTTAAGGTCGGCCAGTTAGTCGTCTACCCGGCCCATGGCGTTGGTCGCATCGCGATGGTTGAGAAACAAGAAATCCTCGGCGACATGATCGAGTTTTACGTGGTTAAATTCGCCCATGAAAAAATGATCTTGCGGGTGCCCAAAGCCAAAGCCGGGGCCCAAGGCATGCGCCCGCTTTCTGAACCAAAAGAAATTGATACGGCAATTATTCTGTTGCAAGGCCGCGCCCGTGTGAAACGCACGATGTGGAGCCGACGGGCGCAAGAATATGAGGCCAAGATCAATTCTGGTAGCCTGACGCAGGTCGCCGAAGTCGTTCGAGATCTTTTCCGCGCGCCAGAGCAACCCGAGCAAAGCTATTCTGAACGCCAACTCTATGAGATAGCGCTCGATCGGATGGCCCGGGAAGTATCCGCGGTCCGAAAATCCGAAATGCCTGCAGCAGTTGAAGAATTGCTCGTCTCGCTCGGCAAAAAACAAATCGCGGCCTAACCATCTGTCAGGCGGAATTGCTCTAATAGAGCCGCGGCACCATCAACCGGGTTGTGTCCTGGTCTTTAATAATTAGACCGAAGCTGGCAATTCTTGCGGTGCCATCATTCGGACGGCTAAACAAAAACACGAGAACATCGGCCCGCTCATCACGATTAAAATCCGCATGGGCAATTTCCGTAACGGCGGTAATATTGTCGCCCTCGAATACTGTCCAGACACCGTCTCGGGCGAGAGTGACACCATCCGCACTGCGCCCGGCTGCTGCTGCGCCAAATGATGGCCAGTCAAAGCCGGGTATTGCTGTTAGATCGTCGCCAGATACCCGACCATTGATAAACGATGTGCGTTCTGGCATTTGCGCTCGCTCGGCGATTTTCACTAAACCACAGCGCAACATGAAATGAGCTTCATCCGCCATATCGGCGCTTGAAATAGCGCCCCAGCCTTGCTTCTTCATCTTATTGAAGGCTTGGCAATCATAGACCTTTTGGGGCGCCGCTTTGTAGTCGGTTGGATGCGCAAGGGTCATATGCTCTGGCCCCTCCCCGGTCAAAGACCGAACTAATTCATCAACCCGCGCGCCGCCTGCCCCAGAAACAAGCGTCGCCTTATCTGTACACTGACGGGCATCATCTGTTTCACCCGGAAAGCAGAATTTGATATAATCTGCGCTGTCAGTTGGATTATCGCTGGTCTCAACCCGGATTTTTTCCAAAGGTGAAACTGGCTGATTAAACTCTTTTTTCTCAAGCGGTCCGTCCAGCAAAAAAGCTGTGCCAGCTATACCAACGGCCGCGATTGCCCCATAAAATCCCATTTTCGTTCCCATAATTTGCCCCGTAGGTCAGACAATAGTCTAGCACAGTGTGGCGGAATATGACCAAAAATCAACTATAACAAACCAAGTTCTGCCAATTCGCCAGCCAAGGCCTGATCTAACTGGGCCCGCCCATGGGGCAGGTCCTTGGGGGCATCTTCCGGTTTCAGATAGCGCCAGCCCTGAAACGGACGTCGCGGCATCGGTTGGGTTAAGATCAGCTTGGGTTCGAGCAGTATTTTACACCGGCGAATATCATCCTCGCCAATACATTCTTCGAGCTTGAATATTGGCTGGCGAACTAAAATCATCCCCTTGATGACCCAATAGAGGGAGCCCCCATCAAGCAATTCGGGCTCGCGGCGCGGCCACATTCTGGTGGTGTGAAACATATGCGGTGATCGGTTTTGCTGCTGTCGCTCAGCTAACCCGCGTTCGCGCCAATCGCGCAAATCATCCACGCCCTCGGCCCCAACACAGAGTTTAACCAGATGTATCGTCATCAATGCGTCCCGATTAAAGGGCTAGTCGATTAGCTTGACCCGGGAGACTTCATGAGCCCGCTGCTTTTTCAGGTCATGGCGCGCAGCCCGTTTGACCAACACATAGAGGATAAAATAGCTCATTGCTGCGCCAATCGCAGCAAGCCACATCGGCAGGCTTTCCATCATATAGACCAGCCGCGCTTGATCTAGGCCGATCAAATTAGCCAGAGCTGGCCAGCGCAGGCCGAGCATCAAAGATGTGCCCATCCCGGTGAGCACTAAGGCGAGCAGACCAGCCATGGCGGCACCGATTGTAACGCCGATATCTTCGCGCTCTTCTGCTTTGGAAATAATCATCTTTGTCGGATCACCACTCAAAGCATGGCTGGCTGAAAACAACGCACGGATGCGGGAGTTTTGTTCTTCTTCGGTCAGTTGTTTCGATTTTTGATCGCGAAACTTATCAAAATCAACTAGCGGAATAGCCTTCAACTCTTTTTCATTGAGTAACCCGCCATCACATTCTGACGCGGGCTCAACATCAGATGTTGGCACCACCAAAGAGGCATCCGTCGGCATCAGGAATAATGATTTTTCAGCTGCGCGACGACGGACCAGCCCGTCAAGCGTGACCAGTTCACCATTGATCTTGGCCTTGGTCCATTTTTCAAACGCTAGCGCGGCGGCAAGTTTATCGCCCGCATTCAGCTTACGTAGAACCGTCGATTTGCGGAAATTTTCTTCGCCAATATTAAACAAGAGCGAGACCAGCGCATCATGCTCATTTTGGTTGAGCGGCGCGCGCACAGAATCACTAATGACACTTTCAAGAGGCTTTACGTCCTGTTCAAGCAGGTGCATCGCATCGCCCTCAGTGACGCTCATGCCATGGCGGGCGGAAGAGCGATGGCCATATCCTACCGACCATTCTTCACTCGGCGTATAGTAGGCAGACATCCGTAAGCCTTCATACGCCTTGATAAGGTTCAAACCTGTTTCACCAGTATGCATGAGTACTTTTCCCTATCCATCCCCTGATCACAATCGACTTGGGAAAATACGTTCCCGAGCCATCGCGACGACAATACCAACTCTAAGCCTAGAATGAATTCAGGCCATTTCGCAATACGCGCTGTTAATGATTGTTACCACGACCGGCCCCGGCTGAACAGCCAGACGCCCCAGAAAGGCACGAAGTTCCGCCTAACAAGCAGGTCAGAGGTCTGATTTTGGTGTGAGTGTTGCAATCATGCACAGGTTCGGAGCGGCATTACCGAATTTTTATAAGTAAAAACAATGCAGTGTCGTTAAGCATGCTAAAAAAACTCTGTGACATTAGAGGAATAATGTTTATACTTTTTTAAGGAAGTAGTGCTCCCGGCATTTGTTTTGTCGGTCAATGGCACATTCAATCCGGGGGATGAGCCAGTTAAGCCTTTGATTTTGACTGGTTATCGAGGATATGAGCGACAGGTGTTAGTATGGTGAATGGGTTATCAAGTATATTAGGGGCCGCTGTTCTTGGCGGTGCGGTTATTTTTGTCGGTCACACAATGACCAAAGACAAAGCTGGCGATGAAGGTCCAAAGTCGAAAACTTTTTACGATCAGGTTCTCCAAGACGCCAAAACCGAAGCGCCTGCCGATATCATCGAAGCTGACGCCATCACTGCTGATGCCATCACTGATGGCGTACAGGTCGCAGCAGCAGCTACGCAAGAGGCCCTCCCAACCGACGAAGAGGTCGTTGACACGACCTCAACCCCAGAAAATACCCAGGCCGACTGGTGGGAAGAACAACAAGGCTCAGCAGCTGAAACGCAAGCAGCCCCGGAGAGTAATTCTTCTGATGCGGCCATGAGCGCCGCCGATACCGCCATGCA
>JAZGEB010000158.1:0-8971 GCA_036478515.1 Parvularculaceae bacterium
CGCCAGCAAGATCACGGGTCGCAGCGGCGCGCAATAGCGGCAATAAGTCGCTTTTCATTCGGCGCATCAGAACCTGACATTCCGGGTCACCAAAGCGCGCATTATATTCGATTAGTTTGGGACCGTCCTCGGTGATCATCAGCCCGGCATAGAGCACGCCAACATAAGGTAAGCCTTTGTCATTCATCGCTTGCACGGTTGGCTTTAAAATCTGGTCCATGGTTTGGGCGAAAATTTCAGGGGTGAAAACAGGCGCAGGGGAATAAGCGCCCATGCCGCCGGTGTTCGGTCCTTTATCGCCATCAAAGGCGCGCTTGTGGTCTTGCGCTGCGATCAAAGGCAAAATCGTTTCACCATCGCAAAGCGCGAAAAAACTGGCTTCCTCGCCATGCATAAATTCTTCAATCACAACTTGCGAGCCAGCATTGCCAAATTTTCCGTCCAGCAGGTCGTTTATTGCGGTGATGGCTTCGGCTCTGGTCTCGGCGATGATTACGCCTTTACCAGCAGCAAGGCCATCGGCCTTAATCACGTATGGCGCGCTCATTTGGTCGATGTAATTTACCGCGGCGTCTACTTTGCTAAAACGGCCATAGCGTGCTGTCGGAATATTATATTCAGTACATAAATCTTTAACAAAACCCTTTGAGCTTTCCAGTTGAGCAGCCGCTTGGTTCGGACCAAAGCAAGCGATGCCCGCCTCGGCGAGCCGGTCGCCAAGGCCAGCCGCAAGAGGGGCTTCTGGCCCGACGACCACAAGATCGATCGAATTGGCGCTGGCAAATTTGACCAGCCCCTCAATGTCGCTATCGGCAATAGCGACGCAAGCTGCGATATCGGCCATGCCGGGATTTCCGGGCGCGCATACAAGTCGCGTCAGAGCCGGACTTTGCGCTAGCTTCCACGCTAGGCTATGTTCGCGGCCACCGCCGCCGACAAGTAGGATGTTCAATTGATATGGCTCCCAGATAGGTCAACTTATGACCAATTTTTTACGTGACAGGACTTATGAACAAAGGCGAGAAAACCTGCAATGGCGAATATATTTTAGCTGAGGGTCGGCCCTATCGCAAATGAGCAAAATCAGGGGCTGAGGGCTGAGAAATTAGCTGATCAGGCACCCGCCCAAAAGGACTGGCGGCCCAAGGGTTTGGCCTGGCTGCCGCAGACCTGGCGGCCGCAAACCGTGAAGTCATGGGCTGTGGCGCTGGCGGTTAATCTGGTGTTGTTTGGCGTTTTAGCAACCACGGCCCGGTTTCGGGTCTATTTTGAGTTTGTCGAGACTGAACGGCGGACCCCGGTTGTGATTATGTCAAAAGCGGAGTTTGAGGCCTTGCGGGCACGCCGGACAAGCCCGCCACCGGCAGACACTGATCAGGAGATGCCTTCTGATCAACCAAGCGAGCCGCTAGAACTCGTACCAGAACCAGAAACAAAATTTGAAACGACTGAAACTCCGACCGAAATCAATGAAGAGACAGACAAAGAGTGGGTCAGCGAGGCACAACCGGATATTGATGCACCAGAGGTGCCAGATCAAGCAGGGGCAGACGAGAGCGAGGAAGACGACACGACGCGCTTGAGCGAGCCGGACTTTTCCAAAATCGACTATGTTAAACCGCCGCCCAAAGCGGTGGCCTCAGACCCATATGCCGGGCTGACCGGTGAGCAGATCGATGACTTATATAAAAAACAGGCCGCTGCCCGACGTCGATTACAAGCCCAGCGCGCAAGTCTGGTCGATTTGCCGGAGGGGGAGGCGAGCGCGACGGGCGTTATCGCGATCCGCTGTTATGAGTTATTTAGTGACCAAGACAAAGCAGCGGAATGCGCCGGCCGCGATATTCTGTCTGGCTGGCAGGCACAAGCAGGCCAGTTTGATGGCATTGCCCAGAGCATGCGCCAAGGGGATGCTGGACCAGAAACGCCGTTCGGGCCAAGCGCTAGAGCACCGCTAAAGGACAATGAAGAATATTATGGCCGATCAAAAGTGCCGCAGATATTGCTCGGGCCCAAATTGGCCAAAGAGTTACAAGATGCCGCCGCAATTGAAGATTTGAAAGATCCGCGCCGCGCCACCAACGCCCCAACAACAACCGGGTCTAGCTATGACAGCATGGGGCTTGATGATCCGATCCCAACTTCATCCAATGGGTTCGTGCCGAGCTGGGTGTTGCGCGACGATCCTGATCTGGATTTGAAAGATATTGAACGGATCATAAGTGATGCCGAGCGCGACCGCCTGGAGAAGGCGAAAAAATAGAGCCTTGGCCTCGCGCTGGCCCGTTTTGCTAAAACCAAGCGCGCAGGCCGATAACGAAAACGGTTGCTGATGAGTTTTCGCCAGCTGCTTTGGCGAAGTCGGCGGTTTTGCCAAAAGAATTTTGCCATTCAATACCGATATATGGCGCGACTTCGCGTTTGAATTCATAGCGCAAGCGAAGACCTGCCTCAAGGTGGGTGACGCCAGAGCCAAGGGCTATATCTGCAACGTCTTGGGCCGAAGCTTCAAGCTCGATGCGCGGTTGCAAAATAAGACGTTGGCTGAATAATATATCATACTCAGCTTCAATCCGGGCAGTTAAGTCGCCGTCAGTGCTGATAAAAGCAGCGGCATCTATTTCAAACCAATAAGGGGCCAAGCCTTGCATCCCGAAGACCCAATGGGTCTTGCCTTTGGGGTCGAGATCGTAGCGCAAGCCGGTTTGAATATCCCAGAACGGCGTGATCGCGCGCGACCAGAGCGCTTGAATTTCTGACTCTTCGACAGCATCTTCCGAAAATGAATATTCGCCTTCGGCTTTGACATAGAATTTATTGATGTCGCCGCCATACCAGCCTTGCAAATCCCAGATCAGGGCTTCTTCATTGTCATGGGCTTGGAGTTCGAAGCGATCCGCCATCAGCATATTATGCATTTGCGCGCCACTGGCGGCTTGTACGGCTTTGCGCGAGCGTGCCATCGCTTCTTCGCCCCAATATTCATCCGCCATAGACCAGGGCGGGGTCGTCTCTGACGATTGCGGTTGGCTTTCTTGCGCGGTCGATGGCGCGGCAATCAGCCCCAAACAGGCGGCAGTTATCAAGCTACGGACAGAATAAGAAAGGCGCATTATTTGCCGCCTTTGTTTGGATTAGTTTTCATTGAGCCATGTCCCATTGCTGAATGGTCGATGTTTTTTTGATCCATCATTGCTGGCATCGGGTCATCGGGGGGCACCCTCATCGCGTGTTTTTTTGGCAGGACACTGACGACTTGCATCATGCCCGCATGCATGTGGTAGAGGAGGTGACAATGGAACGCCCAGTCGCCGACATTATCGGCTGATATATCAACACCAACGCGTTCGCCCGGTTTGACAATCACCGTGTGCTTGCGTGGCCGATGGGTCTCATCGCTGCCATCTCCCTCCGTGTCCGGAATAACCAAGTCAAAGAACATGCCGTGGAGATGGATCGGATGCGGCATCATCGTATTGTTGACCAAAGTCAGCCGCAGTCGCTCGCCCTCATGGAAGGTGATGGGTTTTTTCACTTCGGAAAATTTGACCCCGTCAAAAGACCACATATAGCGTTCCATATTGCTGGTCAGGTGGACGGTCACTTCGCGAGCGGGTTTGCGGTTATCGGGATTGGGCTCGAGGCTGCGCAGTTGATTATAGCGCAAGGTTCGGTGCGGCATGTCGGCCAGTCCCAGACCCGGTTCATCAAGACGGCTAACCGGCATTGCGGCGACATTGGCAACGCCGGGGCCACGTCTGATATTGGCTTGTGCGGAGGCGGGCTGGACTTCCGGTCCGTGGGGATCAGGGCCAGCTTTCATGTCCATCTTCGCGTGATCCATCTTTGCATGATCCATGGTGCTATGATCTGGCGTCGCATTTTGCATGCTTCCATGATCCATACCTTCATGGTCCATGTCGCCATGATCCATGCCCATATCCTTCATCGTCAACATCGGTACGGGTCGCAGGGTCGGTTCTGGCGCTATCATGCCGGGGCGGGGGCCCAGCGTTGCCACGACTTGGCCCGAGCGATCAATTGATTCTGCGACGAAGCCGAAGGCGTTGGCGGCTTTTGGCTCGACAATCACATCATATGTTTCCGCCACGCCGATTTGGAATTCATCCGTTTCCAGTGGTTGGACATTGAGCCCATCAGCGGCAACGATTGTCATTGGCAGGCCCGGCATTCGGACATTGAACAGGGTCATTGCGGAGGCATTGATAATCCGTAAGCGAACCCTTTCACCGGGGGTGAAGACCATGTTGAAATTGTCCGCTGTGGCGTGACCATTGATGATATATTTATACGTATTGCCGCCGACATCCGCCAGATCGCGTGGCGACATTCGCATCTGATCCCACATCCCGCGCATCGGTACTTTGTCCTTAACGGTCACGCGGTTATCATTCAGGCTTTCGGCATTTTTCTTCAGGGTAGAGAACAATTTATGCGGGTGCATATAAGTCCAGTCCCCGAGCATCAGCACATACTCGCGATCGTAAGCCACCGGATCGGCCTCTTTGGGATCAATAATAATCGGGCCATAATGGCCGCTTTGTTCTTGCAGACCGGAATGTGAATGATACCAATAGGTGCCAGCATGGGGCACGGCATATTTATAGTTGAAGGTCTCGCCGGGTTTAATCCCCGGGAAGGTGACGCCGGGCACGCCGTCCATCTGAAAAGGCACGAGTAGCCCATGCCAGTGGATCGAGCTATCAACATCGAGGCTGTTTTTAACCCGCAAGGTAATTTCTTCGCCTTCGCGAAATCGCAATAAGGGCGCTGGCACCGAGCCATTGACACCGATCGCATGAGTTGCACGGCCATCGACGCGGATTGGAAATTTGGTGATATTGAGATCAAACTCATTGCCGTGAAGTAAAGGTAGCCCAAGATTGCCGCCGCTCGCAGGAGTGGCCCATCCCGGAACCAGCCCAGATGTGCCAAGCGCTGTGCTGGTGCCAAGAGCGGTTGTTAAGAAACTGCGCCGGTTAAACATCTTGTCTTATCCTCAATTTTAAGTGCCATTATACCGTCATTGAAAGCCGCGCCAACCTGTTGGTCCTTAAATTTTCAGCAACGCTTCAACCGGCAAATGATCAGACAAAGCGTGCTGGAGCGGTCGGCAATCGGATATGGTCAGCTCTTGGGTCGCTAAAATGTGATCAAGGGCATGGCGAGGTTTCCAACTCGGGAAGGTTGGATGATGGTGGTGGGTATGCAACCGTAATTGAGTTAGTTCGCGAAAATCAGTAAAATGCGGGCTTGCAGGTTTGCAATTAAGATCGCCGCTAAAGATCACCTGATCATAGGCGCGTAATTGTTCGGCTATGGCGGCGAATTGTAAATTCTGGTCTTTGAGCCCGAGGCTAAGATGAGTGTTGGCGATGACCAGCCCATCGATCCGGCCAATCAAAAGCCCGCGTCCTTTTACCTTGCCGGGGAGTTTGGTGTCAGCCAGCAGCTCAATTTTATGCTTGGAGAGGATCGCGTTGCCATGGAGCGAAAATTTGCCAATCACGCGATTGGTTTGGGTGATCATATGGGGCAGGCCGGACATTTTTTGTAAAGTCGCGGCCTGATTTTGAAAACCACTGCGCCATCCCCCAAGGTCTACCTCTTGGAGGCAGACAATGTCATACTCTGCGATCAGCTGGGCAATCGAGGCCAAGGTCGCAGATTTGACTTTCGTCTGGGTCAGTTGATGATGCGCTCGCAACAAATAGTCACGCAAATTGCGTGTACCGATCCCGGCTTGAATGTTGTAATTGAGGAAACGCATATAAGGTGGGCCCGGTTAGAGGAGACTTTCCCATACTTTGCTCGTGAGGACAATTTTTTGATACTAGAATTGCTCGCTATTACGCATTGGTTTATCGCGATCGGCTTTATGCTGCGGGTGATCTATCGGCGCATCCCGGTCGGCAGTTCGCTGGCATGGATCGGGTTGCTCGCCTCTGTCCCGATTGGCGGTATTGTGATTTATCTCCTGATTGGGGAGCAGAAAATGGGCCGACGGCGCTCCGGGCTCGGCGAGGAAATTCGGGCTCTTTACCGCGATGATTTTGTCGGCGATCTCGATGCGACCCTATATGGCAAATCTGACCTGACCAAGCGCGAGCTTTCCATCGCTCGGGTGGCAGCACAAGAAACGGGGTTTCTCGTGCGTGAAGGCAATAAAATGGAACTGCTGGAGACCGCTGATGAGTTTTATGACCATCTGCTCATGGATATTCACGCCGCGCAGAGTTTGTGTTTTCTGGAATATTATATCATCGATGCGCAAGGGCGGGTTGAAGAGGTGTTGCAGGCTGTTGGGGCGGCTGCGCGTCGCGGGGTTGCGTGCCGGGTTCTGGCCGATGCTGTGGGGAGTGCTGGCTTTTTTCGCAGTTCTTGGCCGCGGCGATTGCGCGAGGCAGGCGTCGAGGTTCATACATCGCTCCCGGTTGGCATATTCAAGGCCCTCGTGTCGCGCTCAGACCTGCGCAATCATCGTAAAATCGCGCTGATTGATGAGCGTACCGCTTATACGGGGAGCCATAATCTGGCTGACCCCGCATTTTTTAAGCAGCACAAAAATGTTGGCCAATGGGTCGATGTCTCGCTGCGCTGTCAGGGGCCAGTGGTCAAAGCATTGATGGCTGTGTTTTGCGCTGATGTGATGATGGAGGAGAGTAGCGAGATTGATTTTGAGCGCTCGATCAAACAGGTTCTGACTGATAGTGATCCGCAAGGGGATGAGTTTTCTGGCATTGCCGCGCAAGTTTTGCCGTCCGGGCCAGAACAAGAGAGCAGCGTTATTTATGAGACGTTGGTTTCGGCGATTTACACCGCGCAGCAACAAATATTCATCACCACCCCCTATTTTGTTCCCGATGACGCCTTATTGCTGGCTTTGATCAGCGCCGCCCGTCGCGGGGTCGATGTGACGCTGATTGTGCCAAAAAAAATCGATAGCTTTTTGGTTCATCATACGTCGCGGGCCTATTTTCGTGACCTGCTCAACGCCGGCATAAAAATTGCTCAATACCAAGAGGGGTTATTGCACTCAAAAATAATTTCGATTGATGGCGAGATGTGCCTCATTGGAACTGCGAATATTGATATCCGAAGTTTCTATCTCAATCTCGAAATCACATTGGCAATCTATGATGATGAATTTTGTCAGCGGATTATTGATTTACAAAAAACCTATGTTGCCAAAGCCGAATTTATTGATGCGGTTGCATGGATGCAGCGGGGCAAAGCGATTATGATGTTTGAAAATACGGTTCGTTTAACCAGCCCGTTATTGTAATTTGGTCGCAAAAAAAAGGCCCCGGAACCCGAGGCCTTTTTTAAACAAAATATATCTACCCTGCGTTAAGCGGCTTTTTTCCGGCGGCTGGCAGCATATCCGGCAATCCCCGCACCCATGAACCAAGCAGCGGCTGGCAATGGTGTGGAGAGGCTGTCCGTCGTGACGGTAATATTATCAATGGCGAAATTCTCATCAAGCAATCCTTGATAGCCAAGGCCTGCGCCAATGCCACCACCAAAGAAGCTGAAGTCCAGATTACCACCAGAATGCGCAAAGGTCAGGCTGATTGTATAAGTCGCATCGGAAAAGCGCGTTTGTCCGAACAGATTGCCCAAGCTGGTTTCCATATCACCAAGGCGACTGCGGCTGCGTGAATTGCCCGCAATTTCGCTGAAGATGAGTCCGCCATCCGCACTGACATTGAAGGTATCGATCCCGTAAGTCGTATCTACCCGGTCCCAACTGTCAATCAAAGCAACATCAAAAGTGATGGTCACTGTGCTATGGGGCGCAAGACCCGCCAAGCTCAATGTTGTCGCATCATTACGCGAGGTATTGTGGTAAAATGATTGGCCATGGCCATGGGCACTAAACCCTTGGGTGCCGGCTATTGCGCCACCGCTGAGTTCAGCATCATTGCCGCCCTCAAAATCATTTTGATAAACCACTGTCGCTGCATTTGCAGATGACAGCCCGATGACGACGGAGCCAATTAAGGCGGCAAAGGCACTATTGAAATTACGCACGGTAATCTCCCCAACCAAACTAAGAGTTAACACTGTGTTAAGGAATAGCAGACCGTTTTGAAAACGCAAGTGTTTCTCATACGAACGACGAAAAAAAAGCTATAAAACCAATTAGTTACAGCCCTTGGGTGTGAAGCTGGAATTGACAACAACTATCTAGGCTAAAATTAACCATAAGAGTTTGAAATTAACTATAAAATGGCTTGTCACCAATCCGCTCTGGCCCTCACCAATGAGTTCAGCTACACCGCTTTGAACATCTAAAACCTTGCCGGATATATTTATGACTGACACGCGGACCATCAAAGTGAACGGCGCTGAAATTGACGTTCGGTCAGATTTGACCCTGTTACAGGCCTGTGAAGTGGCTGGGGAGGAAATTCCTCGGTTTTGTTATCATGAGCGCCTCTCGATTGCCGGGAATTGCCGGATGTGCTTGATTGAGGTCAAAGGCGGCCCCCCCAAACCAGTTGCCTCCTGCGCGCAGAATGTTCGCGATTTAAGGCCTGGGCCAGAAGGTGAGCCGCCAGAATTATTTACCAATACACCGATGGTCAAAAAGGCCCGTGAAGGGGTGATGGAATTTCTCCTCATCAACCATCCCCTTGATTGCCCGGTTTGTGATCAGGGCGGCGAATGTGATTTGCAAGATCAGGCAATTGCTTATGGCCGCGATGGGTCGCGCTTTGAAGAAAATAAGCGCCTTGTTGAAGAAAAACAGATGGGGCCGTTGATCAAAACGATCATGACCCGCTGCATTCAATGTACCAGATGCGTGCGTTTTGCCACAGAAATTGCTGGTGTTGATGATCTGGGTCTGGTCAATCGCGGCGAGAATGCCGAGATCACCACCTATCTCGAAAAGGCGGTGGCGAGTGAACTGACCGGCAATCTGATTGATGTGTGCCCTGTCGGC
>JAZGEB010000159.1:0-6842 GCA_036478515.1 Parvularculaceae bacterium
CGCCAGAAAGCACCGAGGCGCGGATATGTACATTTGAATGTACATTTTGCAGCTCTTGCGTCGATGAGAAGTTCAACGGCGTGTGTCCCAATTGCGGCGGTGGTTTTGTACCAAGGCCGATCAGGCCAGTGGGAAAGTTGGTGAAATATCCCGCGTCAACAAAGCGGGTGTTCCACCCCGAGAATTGTCGGTAATCGCTCTCGTCCTTCGAGGCTTCGCTGCGCTCCGCACCTCAGGATGAGGCGGGTTTTGACACCATATTCTCTAAATCTTCATCGAAGAGGTGCGACCGAAGGGAGCCTCGATGGATCCGCCATATTCATGGCTCTCAGAGTAGGTTACAGTTCTTGGTGAATGAGGATGTTCGATCAGGACTCTTAGCAGGAGAATTTTCCATGTTGCGCTATCAAAGATTAATCATCATGGCGGCCACCGCTTTGCTTATGGCGGCCTGCGCCAGTACTGCACCGGAAAAATCTGTTCAACGGGACCGCAAAGTTGCAGGCACCGATATTGTCATCTGGGAGCCATTTCTGGATCAGGCCGAAGCGCATTATGTCAAACGGGTTACCGAGTTGGAGGACCTGCCTCGCCAAGAGGGCGGCGTGCTTTTTGTCGGCGACAGCATCACCGAAGGGATGGCGCAATATGCTTTATTCCCTGGGGTGGTCGCGGCGAATTATGGCGTGGGGTGGGATACAACCCGCGGGTTGGGGGAGCGATTAGCGCAAATCACCCGCAATAATCCGGACCGAATTTTCATCATGATCGGCACCAATAATCACACCTATGGTCACAGCTCTGATGGCGTTTATGCCACCACATTGGCGGTCATTGATGTGATCCATGCTCAATTGCCAGAGACAGAAATTTATTTGCAATCAATTTTGCCAAGAGACACCGAGGCCAATATTCTCCTGCAAGGGGTCAATGCGCGCCTCGCAGCGATTGCTGGAAAAGAAGCCTATACATTTTTGAATCTAGCGCCGTTCTTTGCGGGCGCAGATGGCCAATTGGCGACGCAATATACCTTTGATGGTGTGCATCTGAATGCTGAGGGCTATGAGTTGTGGGAGAGCCTGATCGATGTTTGCGTACGCCAAGGCTGTGACGGGCTTGGTGATCCGTATCAAGAGTAGAATTATCGGTCTGACTTCCTCGGAATTGCTCTAATGAAATATCTCGGACATAAAATTGACTTTCGCCGCCCGCAAGGGGCAGAGGCGCTGGTCCCGGCTGATTCATTGACATGGCAGGTGTTTAAAAACCCGATGACCATGGCCATTGGCGGGATTGCCGCTGTGTTGCTTGAACTGGCTGAACCCAGAGTGCGCAGCGGCGTGTGGAACTATTCCAACTTTGAAAACAAACCGTTTCGGCGCATGATCCGAACAAGTTTTGCAGCGTTCATTACTGTTTATGCACCGCGCGAGACCGCCCAAAGCGTCATCCAAGATGTGCAGCGGATGCATGGGGTTGTGCATGGCACGACGCCAGATGGTCTTACCTATCATGCCAATGACCCTGAGCTGTTAAGGTGGGTCCATGTCACAGCAAGCTTTGGTTTCATTGAAAGCTATAGTCGCTTTGCCCGCCCGCTAGAGACCCACCAAAAATCGCAAATCTACTCCGAGGCGATTCCAGTTGGCGAGTTGTTCGGGGCTAAAGACTTACCTCGCAATGTCGCTGAGCAGGAGCAAATTTTTGCTGATATGCTACCGCGGTTGGAGCCATCGCAAATTGTCGAAGATTTTTTGAGGATCGTGCAAAAGGCCTTGCCTGTGCCATGGCCGCTATCGGGAATGATCGTGCGTGGGGCGATCAGCATTGTGCCGGAGCAAGTGCGCGAGGTGCTAGGGCTACAGGATCGGCAGATGAACGCGAGGGATGAGCGATGGTTAAAGCGGTTGGCCCGCTTGGCGGATAAAGTGCCGGTGCCATTTTCGCCGCCGGCCCAAGCGCGAAAGCGGTTGGCGAGATAATTTTCGCCCAAGAAAAAACCTCGCTGCTTTCGCAACGGGGTTTTTCGTTTTCAGGTTCGTGAAAGACTACCAGTCTTTACGCAGCGTGACACCGTAAGTTTGTGGCGCGTTGGTATAGCCACTAAAACTACCGGCCTGAGCCGTGGTTGGGAAACCTTGCAACAGATATTCGTCATCTGTCAGGTTGCGTCCCCAAAGCGTTGCGCTCAATCCAGCATCGGTACGGATACCGAGGCTAGCACTCAACTCATTGACTTCGCGCGAAGCCACAGACCCTTGGATGTTTTCAACCAGGGGTGTGTCACTTTCGTGAATGTAGTTGGCTCTGGCAAAACCTTCCATGCCGCTCGCAAATTGATGCGTGTAGGTTGCTGATGTGTTGAAGCTGAGCTCATGAATACCAGCTGGTCTTGTTCCAGACAGGTCGCGGAACAATTCGCCATTGCTACAATTTACTGTGTCAAAAGCAACACAGG
Source organism: Parvularculaceae bacterium (assembly GCA_036478515.1). Classification (GTDB taxonomy): domain Bacteria; phylum Pseudomonadota; class Alphaproteobacteria; order Caulobacterales; family Parvularculaceae; genus CALLVA01. Next base: position 2,459 of record JAZGEB010000159.1, read on the forward strand.
CAGCTTTGGTGAAGCTCTTATATTCCGGGTCAAGATAAACCGCGCCTAAAGTCAAAGCGAGCTCTGGCGTCGGTGCCCAAGCAACGTCAAGCTCGGCTCCTCGTACAGATTGCTCACCCGCATTGGCGAGTTGGAAGCCAGTACCGGTAAAGATTGAAGACTGGAAGCCTTCAATGGTTTGGTCGAAGATCGCGACATTGACAAAGCCACCGTCGAAATTGGCTTTCAGGCCAAGCTCGATCACGGTTGAGTCTTCTGGGCCCGCGAAGCGACCGATGCCATTGGCATCTGCCGGTTGTGAGTCAGAAGACAGGTTGACCGCGCCCGCTTTCCAGCCGGTGCTGTAACTGGCGTAGACATTCATGTTGTCAGTCATGTCATAGGCTGCGCGCAGATTGTAGACTGTCTGGTCGCCTTCAAAGACCCCAGTTTCATTACCATTGGGGTAATTGACCGGGACATTGAAGAATTGTAGAGCCGCCAGTCCGGTGAATGGGTTGAGGCCTGGATTGGCAAGGAAATCAGCCCCAGCAACTGCAGCCCCAATTTGAGCGGTATATGCCGGGAAAGCGACTGATCCTGGTGCGCCCATGAAGGGGCCACCGCAAGCTGGAGCAGCAAGAACTAGACCGACATTGCCCGGTGAGAATGGCAGAGCGCCGAGCCCACAGGCTGTCGTCAAGCCACCAAAGTTGGTGGAATCGGCAATTTGTGAATTGGTTGCTGCGTCATTCGCCGCAGTCAAAACGCCGTCGCCATTAACGTCCTCGATAAGTTCTAGTTCAGAGAATGGATCGTCGAGGATGACATCCGAAACGACATTTTTTTCATCATTGATATAAGCCAGTCCTGCAGTAAGCACCAGCCGATCAGAAAGTTCAAAGTCAGCTTGGCCGAAGACCGAATAGTTAATATCTTCCTGGTCCCATTTGTCCTGAACCAAGCCTTGGCCAGCTTGGAAGAAAGTGTTTGGTGCATTATTGGTCAGAGATTCAAAGGTCGGCAAGTCGAGTGTGCCGCCAGTTGCTCCGAGCATCAACAGGTTGACATAGCCACGAATATCATCGCCATAGACAACGGTTCGATCAAAGGCGAGATTTTCGTCGCCATAAGTTGCGCCAAGCAACCAGCTGACTTGGCCATCGCCGGCCGATGTCAGACGTAACTCTTGGGTGAAGCTATCCACATCCAAATTGTTTGCGTTGTCGGCAACAATATCTGCTGCGGTGAAGTCAGCATCAATATTATAATTGTTTTGCTGGCTCCGCAGTGCGGTGATTGAGGTCAGGGTTGCAAAGTCGAAATCATAATCGGCTTGCAAGGAGAAGCCTTTGCCTTCGACATCATTGGTTGGGTCAACATTGTAAAGGACTTCGCGGCCAAATGGGTTGGTGTCATCGCCAAGGGCGAAGCCAAGACCAAAGGGAGGCGGTGCGCCAATTGCTTGGGTTGATGGACCATTCAGAATGGTCACCGCGCCACAGCAATTTTCATCGGCTTTGTCCCAGTCACCGATTGCCCGAAGGGTCAGTTTTTCGCCTTCTGCAAGCCATTGGCCCCGGAGCGAGAAGCGGTCACGTTCATTCGGCTTGCTGCCAACTGTGAGGTTATCATAATAACCATCGCGCTTATGCATTGAGCCGGAAATCCGGATCGCTTGGCTGTCTGAAATTGGCCCAGTAAAGGTGCCTTTGTAGATTGTCTGATTGTATTTACCGAAAGTTACTTCAGCAACGCCGCCAGCTTCAAATTGAGGCTTAGCAGTAATAATGCTGACAACACCAGCTGAGGTGTTTTTACCATATAGGGTGTTTTGCGGGCCGCGTAAGACTTCGATCCGTTCCAGAACCGGCAAGTCGGCGAGGGCGCCAACAGTCTTTGAGCGAAAGACGCCATCAACGAAGACGCCAACAGAAGGCTCAAGGCCGTTATTGTTGGTGCCGTTGCCGAAGCCGCGAATTGAGAAGGATGTGTTGCCGCTGGCTTGCAGCTGGGTGACGCGTAAGGACGGGACGACCTTTTGCAGGTCGATAATGTCGATAATCGCCGCTTTTTCGATCGTATCAGCTGAGGTCACACTCACTGAGATCGGCACTTCTTGCAAGGTTTGCTCTCTTTTGCCGGCGGTTACAACGATCACATCATCGGTAGCGATGTCGTCATCTTGCGCGACGGCTGGAACAACTGCGAGGCCGCATGCCAATGCACTGGTCCCCAGAATAAATGATTTGAGCTTCATGGTGTGTTTTCCTCCAATGGAATTAATACTTTAAGCCGAAACTAGAATGCCCCTGTAACGGCATTACTTCATCCCTATCATGCTTGGGCCTCCGACGCTGTTGCATAATTGCGCCATATCGCGACTTTTCACATGGGTCGTTTACTGACGCAACCGTAACGAGCAGCTCATTTTTGCCAAAACGGGCATTCTAAAATGAGCTAATTATGGTTAACACCTGATCAGTGAAAATGCTGCGATGCAGCATGAGTTCTGACCTTGGCTTAGCTTGCACATTCGCGTGGCGCTCGCCATAGGTGTGGGGCATTTAAGAGGAGTACCCCCCCATGGCACGATTTGAGCTTGGCCAGCGCGTACCAGCGGCTCGCCCATCCCAAGAAACGCTTGATTTATTGGCCCAGCGTCGCTCGACCCCTGTGATCGGACTCGGCGCGCCGGGTCCGAGTGCCGCCGAGCTCGAACAGCTGTTGGAGATAGCTGCCCGGGTGTCGGATCATCGCCGGGTGGTGCCTTTTCGATTTATCGTCTTTCGGGATCAGGCGCGGACCAAGTTTGGCGATGTCCTAGCACAGGTTTTCGCAGCGGCTAATCCTGAGGCCAGCCCAGAGATGATTGCAGTTGAACGCGGTCGCTTCGAGCGCGCGCCGCTGGTCGTTGCGGTGATCTCTAAAGTTGATGTCGATCACCGAACCCCGGAATGGGAGCAGGTTTTGACCGCCGGGGCGGTCTGCCAGAATATGCTCGTCGGCGCCAATGCGATGGGTTTTGCCGGCCAATGGCTGACGGAGTGGTATGCATTTGACCCGGCGATACGCGAAGCGCTTGGCCTGAAAGGCCCCCATGAACAGGTTGCGGGTTTCCTTTATTTTGGCACCGCGCAAGCCGACCCCAAAGAACGCCCAAGAGTAGAAGCGAGCGACATTACGATATATTGGGCGGGGTAGCGCGCGCTTGGCTTTCAGCCAATTTGTCTGTTCACCAACCAATGGAAAATTTTGCTATAAGGCGGCGTGATGAGGCTTTTTGGCAGCCATGTCGGGAGGTTAAATATTGCCCGTTCATGGGAAAATTCCCGAAAGCCATTTTCACCATGATAAGCGCCATAGCCACTTTTGCCGACCCCGCCAAAGGGCAGGCTTTCAATGGTTAGATGAATGACCGTTGCGTTGATGCAAGCGCCGCCAGACGTTGTGCGGTTCAGCAGATCATTGGCTGCTGCGGTACCACCATATACATAGAGGGCTAAGGGGTGGTCGCGCTCGGTGATAAAACGGACTGCATCATCAACGCTGTCATATTCAATGATGGGGATGATCGGCCCGAAAATTTCCTCAGCCATAATCGCACTATCCGTAGGCGGATTTAGGATCACCGTCGGGGCGATCTTGCGGCCTTGCTTCATGGCCTGTTCATCACTTTCAACGCGCAAGAGCTGGCTCCCGCGTTCGACCGCATCGCTGACCAAACCATTCAATCTTGCGTAATGAGCGTCAGAAATAATCGAGCTGTAATCTTCATTTGTCCTGATATTTGGGTAGAATGCAGAGACTGAAGCGATCAGCGCTTCGCCAATTTCTTGGGCTTTGTCTTTGGGGACTAAAAGATAATCCGGCGCGACGCATGTTTGCCCGGCATTATAGAATTTGCCAAAGGCGATGGTTTTTACTGCCTCAGCAATATCCGCATCCGGCAACAAAACGCATGGGCTTTTGCCGCCAAGTTCGAGTGTAACCGGGGTGAGATTTTTCGCCGCTGCCATCGCGACCAAGCGACCTACCCTTGTTGAACCGGTATAGAATAAATGATCGAAGGGCAGGCTTGAGAAATGTTCGCCGACATCCTGCCCGCCAATCGCGACGGCAATTTGGGCTGGGTCAAATTCGCCATCGAACAAATCAGCCAACAGAGCGGCGGTGTTTGGGGTTATTTCCGATGGTTTTATGATGACGCTATTGCCAGCGGCAATTGCCGTGAGCAATGGCACCATCGCCAGTTGAAAAGGATAGTTCCACGGGGAAATAATGCCGACCACGCCTTTGGGTTGGTATTGGGTTATTGCTTTGCCGGGAATGGGCGAGCCATTGGTTTTGCGTTGCGGGCTCGCCCAGTTGGACAAATGCTTGCGCAAATATTTGCTGGTATTGA
>JAZGEB010000160.1:0-3327 GCA_036478515.1 Parvularculaceae bacterium
GACGAATTTCCAAAGTGTCCGCAGCAAAATCGAGCATGGCGGTCCCGCTCGCTCCGCGCAAACGCAAAGTTCGGTCATCATGGCCTTCGACATGGGAAATATTTAAAGTCACCATGGTCTCGCCAGCGATACCAGTGACCTGCCAGGATTGATAATGCTTGATACCACCGGGGATTGTTATCGGTTTGCCAACCCGAACATGGATATCCTCTAGCCCGCCAAACAAGTCTTCAATAAAGGCGAGCAAGTGAGCGCCAAATTCATGCAGCATATTAAGCGGTGCCCGGAGCATCCACATGCCAAACGGACCCGAACGCAATGGCGGAAATGGGAATCGCCAATTCACCTCGACGCCGTCAACCGGCCCGATTTTACCATCAGCAATGGCTTGTTTCAGACGCTCATATGCCGGCAGCGCGAGAAAATTATGATTGATCCCAATGGTCAGGTTTTTTTCCTTGGCCAAAGTGGTTAATTCTTCACATTCGTGATTGGCCAGCGCAAAGGGCTTCTCGACAAAGCAATGCAGACCACCTTCGAGGCATTGCTTGGTGATCGCATAATGCGAATGCGGCGGGGTCAAAATATGCACGGCATCACATGTCTTAGCGTCAATCAATTCAGCAATATCGTGATAGGCATCGACACCGCCAAGTGACGCGGCTAGCCCATGCGCCGCTGCTGGAGACAGATCACACACAGCTTTAATTTCAGCGCGTCCCGTAGCGCGGATCGCATCTGCGTGCCAACTGGCAATGTAACCAGCACCAATAAGACCAACGCGAGGGTTGAGGATGGTCATGTCATCTCCTTTTCGGGCCAGAGCCCTACTTATATTCAATAATACTATGGTCCTGTTTCATCAATTTGCGCCGCCAATAGCGGCCCATGCCAATGATACCAGGAAATTTCGAAATCGTTAGAAAGAACGCATACGGCCCTTTTGTTTTGCTATCCGGGTGTTCGCGCGCCAGATTTGCCCGGGTCCGCCAAAAAGAAACGCCGTAAAGCGCCACAATAGGCAAGATCAGCAAGGGATGGATGATCAATCCAATGAGGCCCAGCACCGGCACGGCCAAACCCCAGACCAAAGTCCGCAAGCGTTCGCGCTTGAAATAAGCGGGATGCAAATCCCCGACTTGGGCAAACCCGTGACCAGCCCTTGTCGCTCGTGTCCACCATTGGCTAAATTTTGTAATGTCGGCATCATGATAGGCCATGTCACGGCCAAGGCGAACAATCTTGGCGCCGCTTTGGTGCACGCGGATGCAAAACTCATCATCTTCCGCGGCGATGACATTCTGGTTAAAGCCACCAGCTTGATCAAACGCGTCGCGTCGGACCAACATGATACCGCCGACAGCCTCGACCTCGCCTGCTTCGTGGCTCCATTCTTCCGCGCACATCATATTATAGATGGATTTTTCCGGGTGGGTTTCAACCGTCGCCCCGGCAAGGATGCTGATCTCCGCTCTGTCTTGCATCACCCCAAGGGCCTCCTCGAGCCACCCCTCGGCAAGGCGGCAATCACCATCAATGAAATGCAGCAAACTCACATCCGGCCACTCGGCCTTAGCAGCCGCTGCGCCGGCATTGCGCGCCCTGGCAGCAGTGAACGGCACCGACATATCAAGCTGGATTACTTTGGCGCCAATCCCAGCGGCAAATTGCGCCGAGCTATCGCTCGAGCCGCTATCGACATAGACAATGTTAGTGCCAGTCTCTTGCAGGCTGGTGAGGCAAGCTTTCAGCCGCTCGCCTTCATTGCGGCCAATGGCGACAAAAACGCAAAATACAGATGCCGGTATCGGGGCTTCAGCCGTCTCATCGCGGCTGTCCAGATCGCCGCCAAGTTGTGCCTTTTCCAAAGCTTTCCCAATATGGTCCATGGCTGGTTCACTTTATCCCGCGAAGGCTCTCCCCCTGCGGCCTATTAAAATCTGGCCTAGCAAGACGGGCCGCAATTGCCTAACTGCTCTCTACCTGATGCGATGCAACATCGCTAGGGGTATCAACGCGTTAACCGCCAACTTTATAGCAAGCCCTGCGCCAACGAGGCGGGCCCAGCGAGGACCGCAACCCAGAGCCGCGGTCAGGCGCGCGGTCACGGTCACGAGCGGCGCGGCGCTGCTTACCCGGTGAACCCTTTTTCGATGACAAAATCTGCTGGCTTGGCGTTTGAGCCCTCTTCTAATCCCGCTTTTTTACACAAGGCTTTAGTGTCATTGATCATCTCCATTGAGCCACAAATCATCACTCTATCCGCATCAGGATCAAGCGGCGTCACGTTGAGTTTGTCAAACAACTCACCGCGCTCAATCAGCTGTGTGATCCGGCCCATTTGGGCAGATGTTTGCCTGGTGGTCGAGGGGAAATAAATCACTTTGTCGCCAACCAGGTCGCCGATCAAAGGGTCGTCTTTCAAGCTTGCAACGAGGTTTTTTGAATAACTCAATTCAGCGACATCGCGGCAAGTATGCGTGACCACCACAGACTCAAATTTCTCATATGTTTCCGGATCGCGTAATACACTGGCAAAAGGGGCAAAGCCCGTGCCGGTTGAAAACATGTAAAGCCGCTTGCCCGGTTTTAGCGCATCAAGCACCAAGGTGCCGACCGGCTTTTTGCCGAGTAATACCTCGTCACTAATTTGAATTTTTTGCAACCGCGACGTCAGCGGCCCATCAGGCACTTTGATCGAGTAAAACTCTAAGGTCTCATCCCACGCCGGGCTGGCAATGGAATAGGCCCGCATTATCGGTTTTTTCGCGTCAGGGTCAGCAGACGGCAAGCCAATCATCACAAACTCACCGGAGCGAAAGCGGAACGTCTGCGGCCGGGTCAGGACAAAGCGAAATAAACGGTCGGTATAATGCTCAACCTCGAGAACTTTTTCAGCAGTTGGGGCATTGGGATTGGCCGGTTTTGCGGTGGCTGAAACGGATTGTGACATGGCAGGGTGGCTTTCAACGAGGGCAGCAATTCAGGACTTTGCTGCACTGCATATAAAGGGCGACGGCCCTGATTACAATTCCAACAATCGCCTAAAACCCCAGTGAACCGGGCGATTTACCTCGTTGGCGGTGAATTTTTATAAATTTATCTCACCATCTCACATCCAAACCCGCCCAATGGCTCCTCTAAGCAGTATAATACCTAGTCTAACATGGAGAACACTATGGACGATGTCCTGTCTGTCGAAATTCTGGTGCCGCTCGGCTCCTTCGTGATGATTGTGCTGTTGGTCGCAATCCCATTTTACTTCAAGCATCGAAATCGCCGGGTGGTGTTTGATACGCTGGTTGCCACGGTTGAGAAAACCGGCAC
>JAZGEB010000161.1:0-2959 GCA_036478515.1 Parvularculaceae bacterium
TTGAAAATGGCGTGCTCCAGAGCGCCGGTGTGATCCCGATTGGCGGCGGGCATATAACGAGTGATATTGCCAAAGCGTTCAGTATGCCAATCGAAGATGCAGAGCGCTTGAAAGTGATGAATGGGACAGCGATTATCGAACCTGGGGCCGAGACTACTTCTTGGCAAACACCGACATTAAGCCCGTATCGCGAGAGCCAAGAAATTGATTTGCCATCTCTAGCGCAAGTGATTGCGCCGCGCTTAGAGGAAACTTTTGAAATGGTTGCTGATAAGCTTGCTAAGAGCGGATCAAATTCGGCCACAGGCCTTAGTCGCGTGGTGTTGACCGGCGGTGCAAGCCAGATCGGCGGTGCTGTTGAAATGGCCGAAAAAATCCTCGGGATGAAAGCCCGCCTCGGCAAGCCGTTAACGGCGTTCGGCGCTCCTGAAGCGACCAGCGGTCCGTCTTTTGCGGTTTGTGCGGGGCTGGTCGATCATGTTGCGGGCGGCATGGAAAGTAGCGCGGTGCCAGATTTATCCGACCGCCCGTTGACCCGTCGAACCGTCCGCCGGGTGTTGGGCGCAGGGGCCAGCTATCAAGTGCCCGCAACCGGGACGGATGGTCCGCTAACGTCCCTTCGCGGCTGGCTGAAAGAACGGTTCTAACCCAAACGATGTTTTGCCATCCTCGGTTCAGTTTGCTAGGTTGGGGTGTGTTTAGGGGATTGTCGTAATGGGGTATTCAGCACCGAGATTTGCGTTTTTATTGGTGTTTATGGGCTTTGCGCTCTATATCGCCTTTTCCATTGGTCCTGGGTATCAGGGCCTTGGGGCCAGCAATGGCGACGGGTCGCTGATGGCCAAAGCATCTGGCAAAATTGATCAGGGGGCTTTAAAAAAACTGACATCCCATGTCAAAGCACAACCCAGCGGGGCGAGCTGTACCCACGAAGCCCTCCAGCCCTTGACCAAAATGATGACCTTGCAATCGGTTAATTGGACAGTGCTCGATCAGCAGATTGACGGCTTGAGCGGCGAAGAAAAATTCAATGTAGCGGCGTCAACCGCGGTTACCGCAACGCCAGAGAATACGCTCGCGAATGCCGCAGTCATGTATGTGATGTTGTCCGCCGCCAGAGATGGCAGCGCCTTAGCGATGAATGAGCTCGGCATGTCGCTGCTCACTTGCCAATATGGGGTTGGGCAAGATTTATCAGAAGCGCGAAGCTGGTTTAAAAAGGCAGTGGAGGCGGGTGATGATTATGCCATGCTCAATCTTGGGCGGATGTATTTGCGCGGCGAAGCCGGCTCTGGGAGCGAGCAGAAAAATACCAAACAGGGATTATTGTTGATTGAGCGCTGCGCCAAAGCAGGTAATGATAATTGTGTTGAGCTGATGAACATCTATGAAAATGCCAAAACGGTAGCTGAGTGATTGAGGGATAAAATTAAAGGTCTGAGATGTTTAAAAAATTGATCGCTAGTTTACTTTTGATACCGTTCTTATCTGGATGCATTATCATCACGGATCAGCATCGCGGGGCGGCTTCCAGCGATGCAAGGCAAAAATCTGGGCATCCAGAAGCAAAGCCTTTTGACGAAACGCGCAACGCAAAGGCAGATGTTGAAGCGGCGCTGGCCCGGGCGACGACCCGGGACACAAAGGTCTTGTTAGTGATGGGGGCAAATTGGTGCCATGATAGTAGGGCGCTGGCTGGGTGGTTTGAACAACCTCGATTTGTCGCCTTAATCGACGCGCATTACGAACTGGTCTTTGTTGATGTTGGCCAAAAAGATCGCAATATAGATATTGCCCAACGCTTTGGACTTGAAGATATTGTTGGTACACCAACTGTCTTGATTTTGAGTGCTGACGGTGAGCCGTTGAACCTTGAGACTGCGCCGAGCTGGCGCAATGCAGCGAGCCGCTCTGAAGATGAAATATTCGACTATTTTCAAGGATTTGCCCTGAACCGGCCCTGAATAGGGGAGCTTAGACCGGTTTTTCTGACAAAATTGTCACCAAGCATTTCTTGCCTTCATATCGAAAAACGATAAACTCTTCCCATCATAAAAAATGGAGAAGAAAAAATGAGTGATTTTGAGGATTACCCCGCCAAGCGCGGGGGTTGGGGGTCTGGCCTGTTTCTATTCGCGATCGCCTTGGTCGCGGTCGGGGCATATGTCCACTTTCAAATAGAGCCTTTTGTGACCATCAATGGCGTGCGCGAAGAACTATCTCTTGGTCAGGTAATTGGCGGTTTGGTCGCAGGGGTTATCGGTTTGGTTGTCGGGCTGGTGGCGGGTCTTTTCGGCCTCGGTGTTGGTCTTGCAGGCGCTGGTCTTGGCTTATTCATTACCGTTGGCGTCCTTGTCGGACCGTTTTTACTGGCATGGTTGATTTTTAAATCGATGCGCCGAAATAAATCTTTTGAAGAGGGTTGAGGGGAGGGCTACTGCCAAACGACCCACGCTCGACCACCATCCCGGATCGCCTTTCGGTGTCCGGAATAACAGCCACCACCACCCGGAAATGGTGGTGGTTCATTCCCTCCCTTCGCTAAATCGCACCCTCACACCTGCGTCTTTGCGACCCTCCTTCGATGAGTATTGGTTGAATTTACTGGACAGCGCTGTCATAATGTTCCCTTAACAGCTGTTCCGTGATAGCTGGAGGGTGTAGTATGAGCCAGACGAAATTACCGACCTTGGGTCGATTGACCGTGAGTGGGGCCAAGGCACAAATGAAGACCCAGAATGTCAGCATGGTTTCGACGCCTTGTTTGGTCGCCGATATTGGCGGGACCAATAGTCGTTTTGCAATCGCCTTAATCGGGGCGCTAGATGTTATAGATCTCACCCATAGTCAGACATTTTTAGTCGAAGATTATCCAACCCTCGATGATGCTATTGGCGATTATATCACGACATTGCCAGCAGCGCTGAAGCCTCGCCACGGGATTTTAGCCGTGGCCAGC
>JAZGEB010000162.1:0-10836 GCA_036478515.1 Parvularculaceae bacterium
GGCATCCAAGCGAAGCTCAGTATCGGGGGAGAGAGTGAACTTCAGCGCGTCAGCACTTTTCGGACACCGCCATAGGAGAACCTAAGGCGCTATGCTGTTTGTGACAAGGAAAAGCTGCGACATTTTAGCAAATAAAACCAAGCAAATTCTCTTGCTACAAGAGAAAATGACCGAATTTCGGTGCCCAGCCCCTATTGTTTTAACCGGTGCGCAGCTTGACGGCCAAATCTGAGCGTAACCGCCTTGCGTCTGGCTGCACCTAAGGGGACACATCCCGTTGGCTCGCGCAATATTGCCGCCGAAAAGCCATCCGCAATGATCAAGCCAAAATCCTGCGGCAATATCGCCGTTGGAAACACCTCATCCACGACAAAATAAAACTGATCGCAATATTCGATGTAAGCAGGCCATTTAGTATCGATATCGAAGTCGGCTTTGCATGACTTAATTTCGGCAATCAAAATCTTGCCCTGTCGATTAAGCCCCGCAACGTCTGCGCGGCGACCTGAGGCGAGGATAAATTCTGGCAACACGGCATAGCCCATATCCAAAAACAGCGCGGATGCCCCCTTGGTCAGAGCAGTGGTTATATCTGGTCGGGTCAATATGGGCGTGTTCGACATTTGTTCATGTCGCCATAGACACCCCTCATGGTCAAGAGGGGACTGGTTAGACGAAAGGGCGTGTGGGGCTTATTAGCCCTGAAACTCTGGCAGCCGCACAATAAGGCCATTGAGGGTGTCGGATAATTTAATCTGGCAAGAAAGCCGCGAGGTCTCTTGGCGCTCTTGAGCAAAATCGAGCATTGATTCTTCCATTGGGTCCGCCGCCCCGGTTTTGGTCACCCAGTCCGCATCGACATAGACATGGCAGGTGGCACAAGCACAAGCACCGCCACAATCGGCATCAATGCCATCGATCCCATTTTTCACCGCAGCTTCCATAACACTCAGACCGGTTTCTGCTTCAACCTCAGACTTTGTGCCCGAATGATTTATGAACGTGACTTTTACCATGGATTGACCCTTCATATCTCTTAGCACCCAAATTTTTTAGCGCCTTGTCCATTTAAGCCAAAGTCCCGCCTTTGCAAGGCCGCTTATGCGCCTTATGTCGGGGAGATGATCCGCACCGCCCCAATTGCTCGCCTCTCTATTCCCACGCCCGAAGCGATGGCGACGCTGGGAGCGGCTATTGCATCCTTGCTGCAGCGGCGTGATGTGATCCGGCTTGAAGGCGAGCTTGGGGCTGGTAAATCGACCCTTGCCCGCGGCTTGATCCAACATCTGGTCGGGGCTGATACGGAAGTCCCGAGCCCGACTTATTCTCTTGTCCAAACCTACACCCCTGATCCCCCGCACCCGCCGCTCTGGCATTTTGACCTATATCGGGTGAAGAACGCAGACGAGTTATGGGAACTTGGTATTGAGGAGGCCTTTGACGAGGGTATCAGCCTGATCGAATGGCCCGATAAAGCTAGCTCTCTCCTGCCCCAGGATGCCCTGATCATCACCATCGAAATGACTAATAAAGCCCGCTTAGTGCATTTTTTTGTCGAAGGGGCTGGCTGGCATCTACGGACTAATGCCATGATCGCAGCGCTGAAAGATTTTAACCAAGACACGCCAAAGGGGCCTATTATTTCAACCTCAGATCAAATTCAGCCGCCCCCCGTCGACCGGGCCCACACGGACCGGGAAAAACAGGCGACCGCGTTTCTCACCCAAGCTGGTTGGCAGGCAGCGACCAGCGCGCCAGTGCCCGGTGATGCCTCGACCCGGGCCTATACAAGGCTCACCCTGGGAACCAAAAAAGCGATCTTGATGGATGCACCACCCAGCGCCGAAACGGCCTCTTGTCCGCCAGAAGCCTCTCCTGCCACCCGTAAAGACCTAGGCTATAATGCGCTGGCCCGGCTTGCAGGACGAAATCTTGATGCGTTTGTTGGCATCGCCGCAGCATTGCGCGGGGCTGGCTTAGCAGCCCCTGAGGTTCTGGCTCATGATACGCCACAAGGCTTTGCGTTGCTCGAAGATTTGGGCGATGGCTTGATTGCCCATGAAATTAAGCGCGGGGTCGATGAAGAAATGCTCTACACACTGGCCATTGATGCCTTAATCCGCCTACGGCGCAAAATCATAAGCCCAAATCTAATTAACGACTATCAGGTTCTGTCCTATGATGAAACCGCAATGCTCGCTGAATGCGAGTTATTACCCGAATGGTATTTGCCGTTTAGCACCGGCGAAGAATGCAGCGCCGATGCGATGGCAGAGTATGAGACCGCATGGCGCAGCGTTTTAACCGGCTTGTCAAAACCTCACGCCCTGACGCTGCGCGATTATCATGCCGAAAACCTGCTCTGGCGACCCGAGCAAACCGGCCAGGCACGCCTTGGCATCATTGATTTTCAGGATGCGTTATTTGGCCATGGCGCTTATGATTTGGTTTCTCTCTTGGAGGACGCCCGGCGCGATGTCAGCCCGGTGATGCAAGGCACGATGATCCGTTATTATCTCGCCCAAGCAAAAGTGGCGCTGCCTGATTTTGATGCCGATCAATTTACTCGCGATTACGCCATTCTTGCAGCGCAACGCAATGCCAAGATTGTCGGCATCTTTGCCCGCTTGGTCACTCGTGACAAAAAAGTGCAATATAGCAAGTTGCTTCCCCGCATAATTGCTATATTTCAAAATGATATTGCCAGACCCGGCCTCGATCCGGTCTATGACTGGCTCTCAAAATATGCGCCAAGCCTTGTTGGCGATCAGTAAACGGAAAATTTTAATGTCCTCCTCAATGTTCTCAGAAGCAACCAAGATCAAAACAGCCATGGTGCTCGCCGCTGGTCTCGGTCGTCGCATGCGACCCTTAACTGATACGATGCCAAAATCCCTCATCCCCGTGTCAGGCAAGCCTTTGATCGATTATGCGCTTGATCGCTTGGCCGCTAGCGGTATCGAAAAGGCGGTCGTTAATGTCCATTATTTTGCTGACCAAGTTGAAGCACATTTGCAAAATTATTCGGCGATGGATGTGACCATCTCTGATGAACGAGGCGAGGTGTTGGAAACTGGCGGCGGGCTTATCAAGGCGCGTGATGATCTTGGTACGGAGCCGATTTTTTGCACCAATACGGATGCTATTTTGTTCGACACGCCGGGCACAGAAGCATGCGACAAACTCACCCAAGCGTGGGATGATGGCCAGATGGATGCCTTGCTATTGCTCTGCCGTAAGGATCAGGCCAGCGGCTTTCCCGGAAAAGGTGATTTTCTTGTCGCCGATGACGGCGCCTTATCTTGGCCAGACCGCAACGGACCGGCTAACCCCGACGCTATGATATTTACGGGGTTGCAAATCATTCACCCCAGACTATTTGCCGATTACGGCGTCGAAAAAATTTCAACCGTGAAGTTCTGGCAACAAGCCATGGAGGATGGCCGCTTATATGGCGTTGCGCATGATGGGTTTTGGATGCATGTCGGCGACCCTGATGGCTTGAAGGACGCTGAGGCATGGATTGAGCGCGGGGTATTTGCGTGACGGGCAAAGTAGCTTCCCTGTTTTCAATTTCAAAGCCTCGGCTGTTCACCGCAGCATCTAGTCGACCTTGCCTCGATGATATAGCGACACACCTGCTTGCTCAGTACCAAGAGCGCTTACACGACCTACCAGAAGTTATTATTTTTCTCCCGACAAGGCGAGCAGCAAGAGAATTGGAAGAGGCGTTTTTGCGCACAGCTGTCGCGGCCTCTGGTGCAACCCTCCTGCCGCGCATTCGTGCTCTTGGTGATGTCAGCGACGAAGATGTTTTTTCAAGTGATCTTGATGCCCCGGATTTGCCCCCGTCGATCTCGCCCCTTGACCGGCGTTTGACCCTCGCCCGACTGGTCTACACATTTTTTGACCGCGCCCATCCCGGACAAACGAGTTGGTCGACCGCCCTTAGCGCCGCCGATGAATTATCCAAATTACTCGATTCATTTCATGCTGAAGAAATCGACACCGTAAAACTTGGAGAATTGGTGCCCGAAGCCTATGCCGACCACTGGCAAAAATCTCTCGATTTTTTAAAAATAATCACCCACGCGTGGCCCGCTTTTTTACAAAGTGCCGGACGGATGGACCCGGCCGAGCGACGGCGCAAGCAAATCGAGCGCTTAACGCAAAAGTGGTATGACGCGCCGCCCGAAACGCCGGTGATCATCGCTGGCTCAACCGGGTCAATGCCCGCTGTGGCCAAGTTGATGGCCTGTGTCGCCAGCCTGCCGATGGGGGTCGTGATCCTGCCTGGCTTGGATACGGATCTGGATGAGGAGGGCTGGGCGCAAATTGATGATCCGCATCCCCAAGCCGGATTGAAACACTTGCTCGACCAACACTTCGCCCAACTTGATCGAGCAACCATCCCAACCTTGATGGCTGAGAGCGAAACATTAGCGCAGCGCCAGCGCTTCTTGAGCTTGGCTTTGCGTCCTGCCGAAGCAACCAGCGATTGGCTCCACCGACTTAACAATTTTGGGGATGACACAGCATTTGAAAGCGCCATTTCTGGCCTCCACCTTGTCGAGACCCCTGATGAAGACTGCGAAGCACGGGTAATTGCATTGTTGATGCGGGAAGTTTTGGAGAGCCCGGGGAAAACCGCCTCTTTGGTTACACCAGACCGGGACTTGTCGCGCCGGGTTGCTATCATACTTCAGCGTTGGGATATTCATATCGACGAATCAGCGGGTGTTCCTTTTTTAAACACCGTGCGCGGAACATTTTTACGCTTAATCGCCAGGTGGCTCGATGATGTATCTGATCCGGTTCGCTTACTTGCGGTTCTAAAACACCCCCTCTACCAAGGATTAGAGGCGGCTCCTTTGGCGTTGGTCGGGACGCTCGATCTGGCGTTACGGGGTTTGCGCCCCGGACCGGGGTTTTCCGGTTTGAAAGACCGGATAAAACATGGCCGTGACTGGGATAGGTTGATACGCGAAGATAGCGGCGAACGCGACGAAAACCGAGCGCTAGATCAGTCTGATATTTTGACGTTGATCGAAGCCCTGGAACAAGCCACACGAGACTTCAATCCTGAAGCGAGCGACCCGGCAGCGCAGTTAGACGCGCATATCCAAATCGCCGAAAGCTTTGCCGGCGCCGACTGGCTCTGGGCCTATGAGGATGGTCGCGCGGGGGCCGCGCTTATCAGCCAACTGCGCGAGGCCTTAGCCGAAAAGGGCATGGCGGGATTTGCCGGAACCCACAATGATTATGGCGAGTTGTTTGAAGCCTTATGCCAAGGCGTCCCCGTTCGCCCCCCCGGCGGCACCCATCCTCGCCTTGCGATACTCGGACCCCTCGAAGCCAGATTGCTCAAGGCTGACCGCATGATCCTTGGTGGATTGAATGAAGGCGTCTGGCCAGATGCCGCCGACACCGATCCGTTCTTGTCACGTCAGATGCGCACCGAATTGGGCTTGCCATCGCCGGAACAACGCATCGGCTTGGCTGCGCGTGACTTTGCCGAATTAGCCACCGGTAGGGAAGTTTTCCTAACCCGGGCCAAACGAGCCGCCCGAGCACCAACCAAACCATCCAGATGGATTATTCGCTTACGGAACATTTTAACCGCACGCCAAGCAATAGAACATGTTGATATATCACAAAAACAACTTGCCTTAGTAAAATTGCTCGATAATGCGCCGACGCCGCAATTGGCCTCCAAGCCAAGCCCAACCCCGTCAGCCGACATCCGTCCGACGCGCTTAGCGGTGACCCAAATTGAAACTTTGATGCGCGATCCATATACTATCTTTGCAAGCAAAATACTCGGATTACGCCAGCTTGATCCGCTGAATGCCGACACCACCCTGGCTATGCGCGGGCAATTATTTCACCACCTCTTTGCGCAATATAACCTTGACCATCCGCGCGCGCCGGCCAAAGATCCCGCCGCAATTTTAACCGAAATGGCAAATACATTATTTGCCAAGGTCGGCCTCCCTCCTGCTGTGCAAGCATTTTGGCGTGGGCGCATGATGGAAAGTTTTGCGTGGTTTGCGGACTGGGACAAAGATTTACGAAAACTTGGGCAGCCCGTTGTTATTGAAGAGCAAGGTGCGACTGTCGTCCCGGTGCCGGGGATCCCGGGTTTCACTTTAACCGCAAGAGCCGACAGGATTGATTTACTCAGCAACGGCAAGGCGATGATTTATGATTACAAAACCACCGCACCGCCGAGCCTCAAAGAAAGCGGGAGCTTCAGTCCGCAATTACAATTGACGGCCCTGATCGTCGAAGCAGGTGGGTTTGAGGATTTACCAGCCTGTTCAGTCGAAGGCTTTAGCTTTGTCCGCGTCATTGGCAATAACATGGCCAAGCCCGTGCAAGCTCAAACCGGCAGCGATGCACATGATCAAATTTCTAAAGCGCAGCAACACTTAATCGACTTGCTGGCGCTCTTCGCTGATCCGTCGACCCCCTATCTGTCGCAACCGCGACCAAAATTTACCAAAGCCTATGGCGCATTTGATCACCTTGCGCGGCGCAGTGAATGGGCCATTTTAGGGGAAAATGAGGGGATCACCTCATGACCTCTGCTTATGAAAAAACCGTCGCGACACAGCGCAATGTTGCCGGCCCAGAAATATCCGCATGGGTCAGAGCCAATGCTGGCGCTGGCAAAACCAAAGTCCTGACCGACCGCGTCATTCGGCTCCTGCTTACCAATACGCCGCCGAACAAAATCCTCGCTATTACATTTACCAAAACTGCTGCTGCTGAAATGGCCGAACGGCTGTTTGATCGCCTCGGTGAATGGGCGTTGATGGCCGATGAAGATTTGCGCGCAGGCCTCACTGAGCTCGACCCCGGCTTGAAAACCGACAGCGCCGCCCTTGCGCATGCGCGGTTGCTCTTCGCCCGGGCTTTGGAAACCCCCGGCGGCTTGAAAATTCAAACCATCCATGCGTTTTGCGAATCCGTGTTACGCCGCTTTCCTTTGGAGGCCGGGATTAGTCCCGGATTTAGCGTGCTCGAAGAAGAGACCGGCACGAGCATGATGGCTGAGATAATTGGGGACTTAGCGGTCAATGCGGTCAATGACGCTGATCTCCATGATAGCTTCTTGCGCCTAAACCAGACCCATACGGATGGCACGATCTTTGATGATTTAAGGACACTTTCTCGCCATTGGCGATCGATCAAAAGGGCAATGGACGAAGCTGGGTCAGAGCAAAATTTCTATCAAGAATTAGCCCAGCTCATGGGCGTTGATCTGGAGATGAGCGAAGAGCAATTGCGCGTTGCGTTTTTGGGTGAAATCGACAGCGCCTATTTGGAGAGTCTCTATTCTGCTCTTCTTACGGGCCTTAAAAGTGACAATAAAGTCGCTACTGCACTCCGGATTGCTTTGGATGGCGACAAACAAATCTTGTTCGATCAATTGCGGCTGGTGTTTCTCATCGGGGGGGGCACGCCACACCAAACAGTTCCGACAAAGAAAATAATGGCCGAGTTTCCGGAGTTGGCGACTAAATTTCAAGAATTGTCAGAAACTTACTATGACTGCGCCCAAGCGATCACCGGTTACCGGTCTTTTGACCAAATGCGAACGCTATACAAACTAGCGACGAAAGCAGCTGAGCTCTACAGAGCCGAGAAAAAACGCCGGGGTTTCTTGGATTTTGATGATCAAATCGAAGCCACTGCTGCGTTATTTACGAAACATCAATCCGCATGGGTTTTATATAAATTGGACCAAGGCATCGACCATATGCTGGTTGATGAAGCGCAAGATACCAGCCCCGCGCAATGGGATGTGATCAAAGGTCCGCTGGCAGAATTTTTCCGTCAGAAAAAAAACAGTAAATACCCCCGTACTGCTTTTGTCGTTGGCGATGAGAAGCAGTCGATCTATTCTTTTCAGGGGGCCGATGTCGCGCGCTTTAAAAATGAAGAAACTGAGTTCCACGAAATGGTCCGTAGTGCAGACCATACCCTGGTCAGCGATAATCTGCCCTTATCGTTTCGCACCTCCAAGCCGGTGCTACAACTGGTTGACGAGATATTTGACGAGCCACTCTTGCAAATGCAAATTGGCGGCGAACTTGGCAAAATCACCCATCATAGCAATCGCGCGCAAGATGCCGGTCATGTCGAGCTCTGGCCCTTATTTCTCGCACCGGAGCGCGAGAAAATCGACCCCTGGGATAAACCGCTGGATCAGGTCGGCGTGGAAAGCCCGGTGCGCAAGCTCAGCGTTGAGATTGCCAAAACGATTAAATCCTGGCTTGAACAACGCCGCCCGGTAGCGTCGCAAGACCGACCGGTTGAACCCAAAGACATTATGATCCTGTGTCAAACCCGGGGGGCAGTATTTCACGAGTTAATCCGACAGCTGATGATACATGACGTTCCTACTGCCGGTGCGGATAGACTAAAACTTCTAGAAGATACCGCGGTGCGCGACATGCTGGCAGCGCTTCGCTTCGCCCTCCAACCCGATGATGATTTATCGCTCGCAGAACTGTTGAAATCGCCGCTGTTTAGCTATAGCGATGATGACCTGATCGATTTGCGCTACATTAAAAATGAGACGCCCAAAACGCTTTTCGGACGGTTAAAAAAACGAGCCGGTCACGCGCCCGATGGCCGGGAGAACAAAACTGTGAGGGCGCTAGAGCAAATCTGTTCGGCTGGTCGCCTGCGCGGGCCATTCGCTTTTTTCACTCATATATTGGAGCAGCAATCGCCCTCTGGCTGGGTCCGGTTTCGCACCCGCCTTGGCAATTCATCCGATGAAGCCTTGCACGAACTTCTGACTGAAGCCTTGACCTTTGACACAAGCCACCCTCGAAGCCTGCAAGTTTTTCTAAAGCACTTTGAAGGCCTCACCACTGACCTCAAGCGCGAAGCCGGCGGAGCCGAGAATTTGGTACGGATCATGACCGTGCACGGATCGAAAGGCTTAGAGGCAAATATAATATTTCTGGCCGATGCTGCCAAGCTCCATCGTGGGTCTAGCGGTGAAATTGTCCCGCTTTGCACGATTGATCCGCCAGCCTCGAAACCTCTGCCGGCGCCGGGTTATTACATCAAGCTCGGAGATAAAAAACGAGATATCGAAGCGATTAGTTTGGCGCGGGCGCAAGAAGATCAGCGCCGCCAAGAAGAAAGCCGCCGGCAATTCTATGTCGCCATGACAAGAGCCCGCGATGAGCTCTATATTTGCGGCCATCAACCTGGACGTACGGGCATCGAAAAGTTAGAAGACAGCGATCCGGAAACCGCCACATGGTATGGACTGGCCGCAGGTGCAATGGACCGCTTGCGCCAACAAGGCATCGCCCAACCCTTGGTCCGCCAAATAGAAGGTCAAGCCGCGATCGGTTTTAGCGCCCCGCAACAAGCAAAAATTAAAAAAACCGAAACTGCCTTATCCGCGCCGCCCGTCCTGACAGCCCCGATGTGGTTAAATCAACCGGCGGCCCAAGAGACGCTCAGCCCCCGCATCTTGCCCTCCAGGCTGGCAGATAAATTTGAAGCGGCACAAAGTTTTGCTACGGTCACAGATGATCAGGCCAGCGCTTGGTCGCCGATCCGCGCTGCCCGGCGCGAAGAACAAGCGGAGAATATTGAGCCCTTCACCAGAGGCAATGTGATCCATACCTTGCTGGAAAAACTTCCCGAAATTGACCATGGTGGGCGCGCCGAAATGGCACATAAATTGATCCGTCAATATGTGCCTTCAATTTCGCAAAATCTGGCTCAAGACTGGGTTGATGAAGTTCAACTCGTGTTACAAGACGCGGTGTTTACCCCCCTGTTTAGTCCCAAGAGCCGCGCTGAAGTTTCTGTTGTTGGCATTCCCAAGGGGGCAAAAAACAAGGCGGTGTTCTGTGGACAGATTGACCGTCTGATTGTCACAGAAGAAACAGTCTTGATTGTCGACTATAAAACCAACCGTCCGCCAGCGGCGACAGCGGCTGAAACATCCCCATCTTATTTGGCCCAGATGGCCGCTTATCGAGCGCTGTTGCAAGAGATTTACCCAAGCCATAAAATTGCTTGCGCCTTGCTCTGGACCTGGGAGCCGCGACTAATGCCCTTGCCAGACGATCTGCTGGATCACGCATTTGTGCGATTTATCGCGTAAATAACCCCGCCAAGACAAGGTCGGCCGCCTTGATTTCGCTCCAGGCATGGCCCATGTTTTGAGCGTAGCAGTAATAAAAAAGCCCTTCGGGCACCCGATGATGCGCTTTGTTCGCGAAAGGATTTTCTTGTGACCACAAAAACAATTACCGATGCCAGCTTTACAACCGACGTTCTTGAGGCCGATGGCCCTGTGCTGGTCGATTTTTGGGCCCCTTGGTGTGGCCCGTGTAAACAGATCGCGCCGTCTCTGGAGGCAATTTCTGAAGAGAACAACGCTATTTCGATCACCAAGATGGACATTGATGAGAACCCAGATTTCCCCGGCAAATTTGGCGTGCGCGGCGTGCCGACAATGATGATTTTCAAAGACGGGGAAGTGCTCTCGACCGCTGTTGGCGCACGACCAAAAACTGCGATCGAAGCGTGGATATCCGAAACCATTGGCAGCGAGACGCAACAAGCTTCGGCTTAAAAAACGGCCGGGCCAGCTGGCTTTTTACAACTTTGGATAAATCAGCTATAATGATCTCAAAGGAGATCGCCCATGTCTGTGACAGCCCCGCAAGAGCGTATCGCGACTTATGCTGAATTTTGGCCGTTTTATCTTAGCCAGCACGCCAACCCAACCTGCCGCATGATCCATTATATCGGGACCACGCTTGCCTTTATCCCGTTAATCCTCGCTGT
>JAZGEB010000163.1:0-4392 GCA_036478515.1 Parvularculaceae bacterium
GCACCGCCATCCGTGACCTCGCCGCTTGCGATCAGGCTGGCCATTGGCCAAGCGCAATAGTCAGCAGAGTAGAAGCCCGCTGGGCGGTGATTGCCCGAGAGCCCCGGTCCGCCAAAGGGCGCTGCCCCAGATGCGCCCGTAGTTTGGCGGTTCCAATTGACAATGCCGGCGTCAATTTCAACGCTAAAGCGATCCCAGTATTGGTGCTGATCTGAGATCAAGCCAGCCGCAAGACCAAATTCAGTATCATTCGCAACGTCAATTGCTTGGTCAAAATCTTTGACCCGGATGACTTGCAGGAGGGGCCCGAAAATTTCCTCGTCCCGGCGATTTTTAATCGCGGTGACATCAATAATTCCAGGCGATAAAAACGCGGCGCCATTATTCAACGTCGTGCAGTCGCGTAAACTGACACCGCCTTCTTCACGCAATTTTGTTTGTGCCGCTAAAACCCCTGCTGCGGCCTTGTCAGAAACGAGTGGTCCCATGAACGGTTCTGGTTGGGCATCGGGCGCATCAACGATCACCTGATCAAGCACAGCTTGCAATGCTGCAAGAGTTGCGTCGCCCTCTTTGCCCTCGGGGATAATTAATCGCTTAGAACAGGTGCAGCGCTGACCAGAGGTAATATAGACTGAGCGCAAAATGATATGCGCTGCGGCGTCTTTGTCTTTGACATCCCAGACGATCAACGGATTATTGCCGCCAAGTTCGAGCGCTAATATTTTATCAGGATGCCCGCCAAGACGTTTATGAATTGCGCGCCCGGCCTGAATGCCCCCCGTGAACAAAATGCCCTTGATGTCTTTATGGTCAATGAGGTGCTCGGCAATTTCGCGGCCGCCATGGACCAGATTGATTACGCCCTTGGGCAGCCCTGCCTGTTCCCACAATAACAAGGTTTTTTCGGCGACGAAGGGGGTTAACTCGCTTGGTTTAAAGACGATGGTGTTGCCCGCGATCAAAGCCGGAATGATATGACCATTGGGCAAATGGCCGGGGAAATTAAATGGACCGATCACCGCCATCACGCCGTGGGGCCGATGGGCGATGCGCAAGGTCGTGCCGGAGAGGTCTTTTTCGCTGGTGCCGGTTCTTTCATTGTAAGCGGTGAGCGAAACGGCGGCTTTGCCAGCCATCGCCCCGGCTTCGGTCGCGGCATCCCAGAGCGGTTTGCCGGTTTCATGGGCAATCGCAGCGGCAATGTCGTCTTTGTTTTGTTTCAATAACTCAGTAAAGCGCTGGATCACGTTGAGCCGTTGCTCAATCGTTAAGAGCCGCCAGGCGCGCCCCGCGCGAACCGCGGCATCAATCGCGTCGTTTGTGTCTTGGGTTGACGCCATGTTGCCAGCCCATAAAACTTTTAGGCTGGCAGGCGCGGTTGAGACAAATGTTTCGCCGCCGCCAACGCGCCATGCGCCGTCAATAAAAAGTTTACCACTCATGAGCTGCGTCCTTTCAAGGGCGAGACGTGGAGCGTGTCGCCCGCCTCAACATTCAGCGCTTCGGCTTGCTCTGTAGACAGCATCACATTATCAGCCCCCGGTTTGAGGAAACCTTGCATCACCGCGTAATGCTTTAAATTGGTATTCGCGATCAGGGATTTTTCACCATCGGAAAGAGGCGTGCCAATCTCGACGCCAACTTTGCGGGTGTTACGGATGGTTTCGATATTTTTTATCGGCGTCTCAATGCTCGGCCCACCATCAAATATGTCAACATAATTGCGATAGCGGAAGCCTTGGGATTTTAATAATTCCATTGCCGCTCTGGAAAGATCATGCGGCTCGCCGATGATGCGGCGTGCTTCATCATTGAGCAGCGACACATAGATCGGATATTTCGGCATCAGGTCAGCAATGAAACGATGATCATGGGCCGAGCGTGCATCGGCTTGGACAAAATCCATATCAAAAAACTTTTGGCCGATGGCTTCCCAAAATGGAAAATGTTCATTTGTGTCGGACCAGCCGCGAATCTCAGCCATGACATTTTCGCCGAAACGGTCTTGATGCGCGCCCATTAACATGAAACGGGAAAAAGACAGCAACCGCCCGCGACCGCCACCGCGATAGGCTTCGTCGAGAAACAAGGTGCCGATTTCGGCATAGCCATGATAATCATTGACCAGAGACAATAGATCAATTTCGGTTCGCATATCGAGGTCTGGCGCCTGATTGGTAATATGGGAGAGGCGATAGGAATAAAACGGTCGTTCTGCACCAAGATTAGTGAATATCCCGGTGGTGCCAACCGGCACGCCATCTTCTTCCAGGACCATGAAATAAATTTCGGTCGGTGGATTTTTTTTACCTCGGGCAAAAGCGGTTTGCGAGGTCATGATCCGCTTTTTCATTTCCGTTTCATTATGCGGCATGGTGGTCATGCCGCGGCCAGCTTTTTTTGCGAGCGCAAGCAAAGCGGGCACGTCTGATAGGCGGGCCGGACGAATGATAGTCATGCGTGTCTCTCCAGTTGTTTGAAAAAATTATACTCTTGCTGGCCAGGGGATTTCGCCAGCGGCTAAGCCAAGCATCACTAAGGTCGATAATTCTGCTCGCTCGACAAAACTGTCAATGGCGGCATATTCATCGGCAGAATGAATAAACGCACCGCGAACGCCCAGCGTATCCACCGTCGGCAGGCCAGCCGCAGCCAGATTATTGCCATCACAGCAACCGCCAGTCGGGGCCCATGAAATCTCTAACCCAAGTTCTGCACCGCAAGCTTTAACCGCTTCAAATAGCGCCAATGTGCCGCCCTGATTGGTTTTTACCGGGCGATGGATGCCGCCAGCAATCTCGACACGAATATCTGGTCCAAAATTTTCCGATCCAATCAGTCCCCGGACGTTTTCGTCAATCCACGCCATTGCTTCGGGCGAGCGTCCTCGCACATTAAGCTCGACCAGACATAAATCCGGAACGACATTAGAGGCAACGCCGCCTTTAATCGTGCCTAAATTCAACGTTGTATTTTCGCGCTGACCGTTCAGCGCATCAATGCTGGTGATCAATCGCGCCGCGCCGGCGATGGCGTTGCGCCCATCATTGAATGAGCGCCCGGCATGGGCGCTGCGCCCGCGGACAATAAAAGTATAAATCCCGCTCCCGGCGCGCGCGCCTGCCAAAGTGCCATCGGGCAGAGCAGGCTCATAGACGAGGCCGACATCAGCCTTTTTGGCAAAGAGAGCATGGCTCGGCGAAGAGGCATGAGAGCCGGTTTCTTCATCCGAGTTGAGTAAAATATCAAAGCCAATTGAGTCCGCAAAAGGCGATGCTGCAAAACAGCGCAAGGCTTCGCGCATGACGACAATGCCGCCCTTCATGTCGGCGCAGCCCGGGCCATGGAGCTTGCCATCTTTGGTCTGGGAAACTTTCTGGAACGGATGATCCGCTGGAAACACCGTATCGAGATGGCCCGCCAGCAAAATCCGCCGATTGGCCGCAGGATTTTTCGCCAAATGATAGACCGGGCCGCGCTCCAGCGGTACAATATCGCCGTCGCGGTTGACGGTTGTGGCGGGCGCTGGCGGGATCACAGTCGTCTTGAAGCCAATAGCCTCAAAGGTCGGGATGACAGCGCTAGCGGTCTTGGCAATGCCAGCTAGATTAGGGGTGCCGGAATTTATCGATGACCAGAGCGTGGTCTCCTCGACCATCGCCTCGGTTAACCCTTCGAGCGGAGCTAAATATTTGCGCAAACTTTCCATGAGCAAATGCCTACAGCAATAGGCTTTTGGCGCAAGGGGGTGGGAAGGGTGGGGGAGTAGGGAGTAGTGTGTCATCGGTCCTCCCTTACCTGATATCTCCCCTCAAAACTTAGGCGGCTTTTTGGCGAGGAAGGCTTTGTAGCCGATGCGAAAATCATCGCTGTCAAAGGCGGCGGCGAAGCTTTGTCGCGTCGCGGGTGTGTCTTTGGTCGTGCCGTTCTCGATTAGGTGCAGGGTTTGCTTGATTGTGTTGAGGGAAGTCTGACTATTGCCGGCTAAGGTCTTGGCATAAGCACTTACCGCATCATCGAGTTGGTCTTCCTTATACAGAAAGTCGACCAAATTAATTTCTTTAGCCTCCTCGGCCTTTATCAACCGCCCGGTGAATGTTAAGTCTTTGGCGCGGGATTGACCAACCGCATCAACCAGTCTTTTTGTGTCTTCCAGCGTATAAGCGAGGCCGAGCCGAGCCGGGGGAATGGCGAATTTGGCTGAGCTATCAGCAAAACGAATATCGCAACAAAGCGCGAGGGCGCAGCCGCCGCCAACGCAAGGACCGGAAATTTTGGCCAGCACTGGCTTGGGACAAGTGGCAAGGGCGCTCATGGCAGTTGCGATGAGGCGGGCATAATCTGCTGCGCTCGACGCAGTTGCGTAAGCTGTTTCAAATTCGGAAATAT
>JAZGEB010000164.1:0-4059 GCA_036478515.1 Parvularculaceae bacterium
GTTTCCAAGGTTGGGGGCTCGCCTGGGCGCATCACCCGATAAATATCAATCAGCGCCATATCCCGATTGGAGTTCTTGTCTGCGTTGAGCGTGTTACGCATGTAAGCGCCAATATTGGCATGATCGATGTCGAGGGTCTCAAAGGTTTTGATTCCCAACTCGGCCAATTCTTCGAGCATCTCTTCGGTAATTTCATTCCCGGCTTCAGCGTAGAGCTCGCCAGTTTTGCGATTGACCAGGTCTTTGGCGAAGAACCGGCCGACCATCTCTTCATCGCTGATCAGCAATTCTTTGACCTTGGCTTCGGCGATCTGTTTGAGCGTCTTGGCGGTGATTTTTTTACCGGCTTCAACCAGCACATCTCCGGTTTTTGCCTCGATGAGATCGCGTGCCGCTTTGCTTCCCTTTAGGCGATCGCCATTATAGGGAATGGTCCAACCAGCTTTGATTTTCTTATGGGGAATATTATCGTAGAAGGACGACAGAACATCTTCTTCATCCATGCCCAAAGCATAGAGGAGTGTCGTCGCTGGCAATTTGCGCCGGCGGTCAATCCGGACATTGACGATGTCTTTGGGGTCAAACTCAAAATCGAGCCATGATCCGCGATACGGGATAATCCGCGCCGCGAACAGCAATTTCCCAGACGAATGCGACTTGCCTTTGTCATGGTCAAAAAACACCCCTGGCGAGCGGTGCATTTGGCTGACAATCACGCGCTCCGTACCATTGACAATGAACGTCCCATTGTCGGTCATCAGCGGCATGTCGCCCATATAGACGTCTTGCTCTTTAATGTCCTTGACCGAGCGGGCTTCGGTATCTTCGTCGACTTCAAACACCACCAAACGCAACGTCACTTTCAGCGGGGCAGCGTAAGTCATGTCCCGTTGTTGACATTCTTCGGTGTCATATTTGGGGTCTTCAAACTCATAAGCGACATATTCAAGATAGGCGGTTTCTGAAAAATCAGAGATCGGGAAGACCGAGCGGAACACCGCTTCTAAGCCATCGCGTTTTCGATCTGCCGCTGGGGTATAGCGCTGCAAAAAGGCTTCATATGAATCCTTCTGCACCTGAATCAGGTTGGGCATGGTTGCTGCATCGCCAATGCGACCAAAGCTTTTACGGATGCGTTTCTTCTCGACAAATGACTGCGCCATTTGGTGTCCTCACCATAGAGTCCGGGGTCGCAAAAGCCTTAATCTCACAGGGTCTTCGTGCGGGCCAAAGCCCGAACGCACTAAACCCGCGTGACGCTAAAGCGCGACCGCGTGACGGTTACCTAAATTGTTCTTCGACTGTAGTGTGCACGTGCTGTTTGAGCCTTTAACCCTCGGAAGCCAGAAACGAGGGCGAAGGCAGTTAATAAGCATGCACGTGTAAAGACGCAACCCCCAAAGAGCTATATCAAGCATCTTTTTAAGGGTTTCATCTAGGGAAAATGTCTCTCGTTTTAAGGGGACTGTCAAGGTGGGCGTTCCCGGCGAGTACGACTTGCCCCTACCAAAATCGTGCACCCCATTAGCGAGAGATTCAGCTGGTGAATTCGTGATTAACGAGTTTATTCCAATAGGTCAGCAAGTTAGCAGACATATTTTGTGACTTTTATAGGGCAGGCTTGGTCAAATTTTCACCCTGATCAATTGCCAATCATGCCGAATCGCTAGTCCCGCGCCTGAGCCCTCGTCATCCCCCAATAGAAGGCTCGGTTCCCAAATAAGCTGCCCCCCTGGGCGACAGAGGAAACTGGAATGCCGCTTCTCCCCCGCAAAGTGCTGATCGCGCTAATTTGCCTTGCTCCCCTCTTCATCGTGACACAACCGGCCCATGCGAGCGATCGCAATGACCCGCAAGTGTTGAGTTTTGATCGCGCCTTGCAAATGATCAATCAGGTCCGCCGCCAACATGGCTTGGGCCCAGTGACCTATGATCGCAAATTGCTAAGAGCTGCGCGCAATCATTCCGCCGACATGGCAAAGGCCAAGCGCTTGTCGCATGCCAGCCGGAATGGCAATGCGCTATCAGATCGGCTCAAGCGGGTCGCTTATCAGCCCCAGCTGGCAGCAGAAAATATTGCGATGGGCCAGCCGACATTTCCCGAAGCGCTGCAATCTTGGTATCACAGTCCCAGCCATCGCGCGAGTTTACTCGACCCGGAGTTGAAACAAATCGGCATCGCCGTCGTCGTCAATGACAAGGCTCAATATCGGACTTTCTGGACGCTGGTCCTGGCGACGCCGAAGCCATCAATACGCTTGGCCCGCAATGGCGCCTAAGTGTCCGGGCGGCAATCATATCGAAGATACGGGCGAGAGTCCCCGCAGGGAAACCCCATCTGTCGTCCCGGGCGAAGACCCGGGATCTGCCGCAAGGGATCCAGAAATAAATTCGGGATGAGGGTGGTTGGTATGTGAGGATGCCATAACGGATCAAGTCCGGTCGGGGTCTCATCATAAACTGACGTTCAAATTTGATTGGGATTGGAAGCTGAAATCCAATGTGGTAGCCTCACACATCACTTTAAGTATTAGAGTGACTCATAAAAGGGAGAGAATAATGAACAATCTTATCACTAAGGCTGCAATAGGTGTCGCCGGACTCGTTGCTATCGGATTTACTCAGGCAAATGCAGCAATTGTCACTTATGCCGACGAAGCCACTTTTCTGGCCGCCGCCGCTGGGCAGACAGTCCAGCTGTTTGATGCAGAAGCACCCGATTTTCCGCTCGGGAATAATTTTGTCGGTGTCGTCAACGGCGTTGGCTTTGACGCTGATATCATCGCAAGTGGCGGAGGCCAACGATTCAATGGCGTTACTCGGCAAGATAACTCGGGGGCAAATGTCGACAACACAGTTCTTGTCGACTTCTCCGCATATGCTGAAGCGGTTTTTGGCTTCGGATATTACGATACTGATTTGACGGGTACCGAAATATCAAGAGTCACAGTGAATTTCGCCGATGCAAGTCAGCAAGTCTTCGAGTTTGGCCTCAATGGCAACCCGAACTTTACCGAAACCTTCTTTGGCATGCTTGGCGATACGACACCGATTATCTCACTTGTTATTGCAGGTCGCCGCGATGGCGGTGCGGGGACATTTTCAGCTTTTTCGATAGATAATCTGTTTGTCGTCAGCTCGGCATCAGCAGTGCCCCTGCCCGCCGCCGCCTGGTTTATGGGCGCTGGCATCGCAGGTTACATCACCTCAAAACGGAAAAAGAAATCAGCTAAAAAATACTCTTAAATTGTTGCTGTACAAATGTGAAAAAGAAGCCCGCGAGCAATTCGCGGGCTTCTTAAATTCGATATTCTGATAATGTCTACCGTTTCGAGAACTGGAAGCTCTTACGGGCTTTTGCTCTACCGTATTTTTTCCGTTCAACCGCCCGGCTGTCTCGGGTCAAGAAGCCGCCTTTTTTCAAGACGCCGCGCAGTTCGGGCTCAAAACAAGTCAGCGCTTTTGAAATCCCGTGACGCACCGCGCCAGCTTGGCCTGAAGGTCCAGAGCCTTTGACTGTGCACACAACATCAAATTGATTATCGCGCTCAGCCGCAATCAAGGGCTGTTTGATAATCATCTGCAAAACCGGGCGCCCAAAATAGTCCGCCTGATCTTTGCCGTTGACGGTAATCTTGCCATTGCCAGGTTTGATCCAAACCCGGGCAACTGCAGTTTTACGTTTGCCGGTGGCGTAAGCCCGACCGAGATCGTCGATTTTTTTCTCGTAAACCGGCGCTTCGTTTTCAACCTGAACTTCAACGCCTGCCTCAGCAGCAACGTCTTTCAGATCTTCAAGTGTTTGAGTTTCACTCATTCATCTATTCCTTGAAATATCGTCGTCTCTAAGCAACGCGTTTGTTTTTAGGATTCATCGCCGCCACATCCAGCACTTCGGGCTTCTGGGCTTCATGAGGGTGATCGCTGCCAGCATAAACAAACAGATTGGAAAATTGTTTGCGCGCAAGCGGGCTTTCTTTGGGCAGCATCCGTTTGACCGCATTTTGCATGATCCGCTCGGGGAATCTGCCATGGAGTATTTTACCCATGGTGCGTTCT
>JAZGEB010000165.1:0-6330 GCA_036478515.1 Parvularculaceae bacterium
GAGCCTTAGCGCTCTCACCTATATATTTGTCACGGTTCTACAACCGCCAGCGACTTTCCAAAAACGCGAGCTGGGTCACCCCAACTACGTCGAGCGAAAGCCCGATGCGAATGGCCTCCACCACAGAAACCACGCACATGTATATCCCCTGATCCCCTAGGCCGGTATACCAAAGAGCCTCCCGGTGATCAGGTCTGATGTCAGTATAGATCAGTTCTGACCCCCGGGGATAAACTGCCGCAAAGCCAGTGGTGGCAAGGGTTTCGTGGAACGAAACGCGTCGGGGCGGCAGTCCTCATCGAAGATGCGACGAGAGCCCGGGATCTCATGCGGCAAGCACTTACCCCCTCCGCTTCGCTTTCGCTCAGCACCTCCCCCAATGAAGAATGGGGGAGGAATAGACAGTGTTTTGGGGAAAGAGGATTCCTCCCCCGCTAGCGAGACGGAGGGGGTAAGGCGCAGAACAAATCACAGCTGCCGGTCTGAAGAAAAAAAACCCGTCATCCCGAAATAAATTCGGAAGGATGGGTTTGGGGTAAGCGGGCGGGTCAAGCCGGGGCAATCGTTCTCTAACGACTATCCTCCACCAACTCATATGATCCTTCGAGGCTCGCCTTTGGCGAGCGCCTCAGGATGAGGAGAGTTAGTTGTATAAAGTCCTATCCTGAGGCGGCGCGGAGCGCCCTCAAAGGACGAGGGCGAAGAGAGACGTTAGTTTTTAGTTTGTAGCAAGAATGTCAACCTGAACCGTCTCCGCTCTCCACGGTCAAGCCGTGGCGTCCATCTCGGGGAATCGGGAAACTGAATAGACTATTCATCTTTGGGCCGAGAAAGCAAAATTTAACTTGACAAAAGCAAATAATATTTATAATATGGATTATATTATTTATCTAATTAAGGAAATTAATTATGGAGAAGAGGCACATGGACGAGTTGAATGAAAAAATAGAAGAGTATAATGCCACAGGAATTACAGCCCTGCACAAGTGGAAGATATTAAAATGGTTTGACCAAGATAGAGTTTCCAAAACCGTCTGGCGCAATCTAGAAAGCCACCTACTGGATGTAAGCCCACGCAGCAAACCCGCTATATTGGAAAGTAATGGAGTTTATCATATTTATGACAAAACTAAATCAGAGCTCTTAAAAGAAAAAACCTGAGTATAGTTTATAACCTGTTGATTCAATTAAACCTTTGTGAAATTATTATACCTGAAACACTTCTTTCACGAATAAATATTTATTCGTGAAAGAATTGGCTCCCACGCCTAGGTATATCAGTAGATCGAGCAATTAGGCCCAATCTACTGACAAGCCAAACACTCGTCATAGTCTGTCGGCGCGGCTTCGGCCATCATCTGCTCTTCGGCGGAAACTTCTGCCTTGGCTTCAGAGCCAGCAAAGCCGGTGCGTTGGATTGATTTTGAGCGGCAATAATATAATGACTTCACACCTTTTTCCCACGCGGTCCAATGCAACATGTGCAAGTCCCATTTATCGACATCACCGGGGATGAAGACATTGACTGACTGGCCCTGGCAGATGAACGGGGAGCGGTCGGCGGCAAGATCGATGATCCAGCGCTGATCGATTTCAAACGCGGTTTTGAAAATATCTTTTTCATCCGCTGACAGACAATTAAGATGCTGAACCGATCCTTCATGCTCAAGGATCGACATCCAAGTATCTTCAGTATTTTCGTCTTTGGCATCGAGCAAGGCTTCAAGCGCTTTGTTTTTCACCGTGAAAGATCCCGAAAGCGTCTTGTGGGTGAAAATATTGGCGGGTATCGGTTCGATGCAAGGCGAGGTGCCGCCGCAAATGATCGAGATCGAGGCGGTCGGGGCAATGGCCAGCTTGTGCGAGAACCGCTGCATGTGACCGGTTTCTGCCGCATCCAGACATGGACCCTTTTCTTCCGCCAGCTTCACAGAAGCAGCGTCAGCGCCCATGCGCACATGTTTGAACAAGCGATTATTCCACGACTTCGCCATGCCGCTTTCAAACGGAATATTGCGCTCTTGCAAAAACGAATGGAAGCCCATCAGGCCGAGGCCAACTGAGCGTTCGCGTTCTGCTGAATAACGCGCCTTTTTCATTTCTTCTGGCGCAGTGTCGATAAATTCCTGCAACACATTGTCGAGGAAGCGCATGATATCTTCGATGAATAGCGGCTCATCTTTCCACTGATCATAAGTTTCAGCATTGACCGATGACAAGCAACACACCGCGGTGCGGTCATTATTCAAGTGGTCTTTGCCGGTGTGCAGCATAATTTCTGAACACAAGTTTGACGTTGACACTTTGAGGCCGAGATCGCGTTGGTGTTTGGCCATTTGCCGGTTCACTGTATCTGAGAAAAGCAGATAGGGCTCACCAGTTTGCAGTCGGATTTCGAGAATTTTCTGCCACAGCTTACGTGCACTGATGGTGCGCAGCACTTCATCATCCTTGGGCGAGCGCAAACCAAAATCGAGATCCGCTTTGACCGCTTCCATAAATTCATCGGTGATATTGATGCCGTGATGCAGGTTCAAACTCTTGCGGTTGAAATCTCCGGACGGTTTGCGCATCTCCAGAAATTCTTCAATTTCCGGGTGGTGCACATCGAGATAACACGCCGCAGAGCCGCGGCGCAAAGAGCCTTGGGAAATCGCCAGGGTCAGACTGTCCATCACCCGGATGAACGGAATGATGCCAGAGGTCGCGCCTGCGCCTTTGACTTTTTCGCCAATCGAGCGAACGCCGCCCCAATAAGTGCCGATGCCGCCGCCATTGGACGCAAGCCAAACATTTTCGTTCCAAGTATCGACAATGCCATCAAGGCTGTCAGAGACGCCGTTGAGAAAGCACGAAATCGGCAGGCCCCGTTTGGCCCCGCCATTGGACAGAACCGGCGTCGCGGGCATGAACCAGAGCTGCGAGATGTAATTGTAGATCCGTTGTGAATGGTCCGCATCTTCGCCATAAGCAGTTGCAACCCGGGCAAACATGTCTTGAAAACTCTCGCCTTCGAGCAGATAGCGATCTTCCATGGTTTTCTTGCCAAACGGCGTCAGCAGCGCATCGCGGCTGTGATCAACCACAACCTCGCGCACGACCTTCAATTCAGGGCGCAAAGGCGCATTATTTTGCGTCTCTAAACTTTGTGTCTCGTCAACTTGGTGTGCGGCAGTTTCGGTCAATGACATATTCTTCGTTCCCTCATGCTCTCTTAAAGCGTGGCTCTCATCTGGTCTCGGCATATCAGCCCAATTGCCGAACTCTCTTTATCCCGTGTCCTGGCCTCGTTTTATAAGGGCGCAAAATGTGCCCATCCGGAGACTTGTGTTTCAAGTGATTCCGAGGGCCAGTTCAACCGGTCTATAGAGACGTTGAAATCCGGCAAAACCGGCCCTCAACACAACATATAGTGGTTAAACTGGTCCCACTCGTCAATATGAAGTTGTCCAAAAGCACCGACTTTTTCGTAAACAAACCCTTAATTTGGGCGCAGTAAGTGCGCCTGACGACAGGCCCCCCATGACTTCTGGAAGATCGTTTCGCAGGCGGCTTTAGTGCAAAATAATTTAAAAAAAAGGACTTGCCTTTGTTAAATCCCAGCTATGAGGAGACGCGCTGATGCCATCTCATTAGATATAGGACATGACCGAACCGACACTTCCCTTGGCAGCAGAAAAGCTCTAGGGTTCTGACCGATTGGTGGCCGATAAAGAGGCTGATGAACGTTGGCGACCGTTCTGGGGGACGGAAGTTTAGAGTGTAAAACAAAGGCTCCCCCGCATCTCGCGGCAGCCACTGGGTAAAGGAAAGAGACGATATGTCTAAAAAGATTTTGATTTTGGGGACCGCTGTTTTGGCCCTGAGCTTAGCTGGCTGCGGCAAAAAGGACAAAAAAGACGAAACTAAAGAGTCGACAAAAGTCGAGGCACCCGCGGATGCAACAACCGATATACTCGAAGAGATACCAGCCCCGCCGGACCCTTCCGCCAACCTCGAAGCCTCTGTGGCATGGCTCGACAAAAACAAAGCCAGAGACGGTGTGAAAATTACCGAAAGCGGCCTGCAATACGAAATCCTCAAGGACAATGCCGAAGGCCGTGCAGTCACTGAAACGGATGTCGTGACGGTCCATTATAAAGGCATGAAAATGGACGGCACGGTGTTTGATTCATCAATTGCCCGCGACACGCCAGTCACCTTCCCCCTCCATGCGGTGATCCCTGGTTGGCGCGAAGGCTTAGGACTCATGAAACAAGGTCAGACCATGCGCATGTCGATGCCCCCGGCTCTTGCCTATGGCGAGGCGGGCACCCCGGATGGCACCATCGGCCCGAACGAAGCGATTCAATTTGACGTTGAGCTCATCGAAGTGATGGATTTGGAAACGGCTCAATCCCGCGCAAAACTTGAATATGAAAAACTGGCCGAGGCCAACCAGACCAAAGCAACAGCTTTTCTGAGCGAGAACAAAACCAAGAAAGACGTCAAAGTCACGAAATCTGGCTTACAATATCAGGTCGTCGAAAAAGGCGCTGGTAAAGTTTCGCCGAAGGCAACCGACAAGGTCGAAGTCAATTATCGTGGCACACTACTCAGTGGTCAGGAGTTTGATAGTTCTTATTCCCGAGGACAAACGGCGTCATTCCAACTAAATGAAGTCATCGGCGCTTGGACCGAAGGATTGCAACTGATGCATGAAGGCGACAAATACCGCCTGTTCGTTCCGCCAGCACTTGGCTATGGCATGCGCGGTACGCCAAACGGTCCCATTGGGCCAAACGCGCTGCTTATTTTTGACGTTGAGCTGATCGATATCAAGGATGAAGTTGCGACTGAAGCCGCACCTGAATAAGCCGTAAACGGATGAAATAATTCAAGGGGGCGCTGCCAAGCGTCCCCTTTTTTTGCCCGCATGACGAGCAATACTATTTTTTTGATGCAAAATTTGGGCCCGAACCTTACCGCGACATTACCAAAACGATAGCCTCGTCCAGCTAAAAATGTCCTATACTTGCCGAGCAAAAGACAAGGTGAGGAACGATGATCGATAAAACCAAAATAATAGCGCTTGCGCTCGCCGGAAGCGCAATTGTTGCTCCTGCCCTAGCTGGCGATCAGCCGGTCCTTCGGATCCAAAATTATCTCGGGGTAATTTCCATCCAAACCGAAAAGGGGGCCGCCCTGAAAGTGCAAAACACCAAGCAAGGTGCGAATCTCGATATCATCAGCAATGATCGCAATTTGACGATTAATGGCGGTTTTGATGAAAAAAGAAATGTCCATTGTTGGCAAGAAGATGGCGATATTTATTATTCTATTGGCGGTAAGCGTTGGGCAAAAAAGCAATCGCAAAAATTGGCCGACCAGACCAAACTTGAAATCATCGCCCCGCCAAATGTCCGGGTCGAAATTGATGACAGCTTCTATCGCGGGAAGATTGGCAATATTGGCAGCGGCGACATTTCACTCAATCATTGTGGTGACCTCGAGATAGGCAATATCACGGGCCCAACACAATTACGCACGCATGGCGCTGGCCACCTGACAGCTGGCAATATTGGCGCTGGCGAGATTGGCATTTATGGCAGCGGCGACATCCTTGTTGGCGCAACTAAAGATATTGAAATCAATCTTTATGGCTCCGGGAAAATCGAAGCAGGGGCGATTGGCGCAGCTGATATCAAGCTCTATGGCTCCGGCGATATTTCCTTTGCCGATGCGCAAGGAGACTTGGAGGCGACAATATATGGCTCTGGTAATATTCGCGGCCAAAAAGTCGCTGGCGGATTGCAGTCGAACTCCCACGGCTCCGGCAATATTTATCTCACCTCGATCAACGGCCCGGTCAGTATCGATATTATGGGCAGTACACATATCGAGATTGAAGCGGGCCGCGCCAGCGCGTTTGAATTTGAGGGCCGCGGTAGTGGCTCGGTGAAATTTGGCGGTGTCGCGGTTAACCCAGACGTGGATATCCGTCATTCGAGCAGTCATCTCACCCTCGGTCGTGTTGAGGGCAGGTTGAATGCCAGAGGACAAACCAAGCGGATCAAAATCCTCGACCAGACCGGTGACGGCCAATAGCTTTCAACCTTTAGACTTCCTTGACCCGCAATTTGTGCCGCGCTAGCTGGACTAATAAAATCGTCACGACCAACCCAATGACCGCCATTGGCACCCATTTGCTCGCGGCTTCGCCAGCCACTTCGCCGAGCATATGAAATAATCCGAACGCCGCGGAGACATAAATCAAGCCGGATAAAAACAACACAAGACTAAACTTGCCATGATGGGCTTTGAAAAACCCGGCCGCAACATAAGTCGGCA
>JAZGEB010000166.1:0-6257 GCA_036478515.1 Parvularculaceae bacterium
GTGCCCGGTTTATATGCCATCGGCGATGTTGTCGGCGCGCCGTGGTTGGCTCACAAAGCGTCCCATGAAGGGGTGATCTGCGTGGAAAAATTGGCCGGGGTTAAAAATGTCCACCCGCTGGATACCAAGCTAATTCCGGGCTGCACCTATTGTCAGCCGCAAGTCGCCTCGGTCGGCTTGACCGAAGCAAAAGCCAAAGCGGCTGGGTTCAAGATCAAGATCGGGCGCTTTCCGTTTGTCGGCAATGGTAAAGCCATTGCGTTGGGCGAACCCGAAGGCATGGTCAAGACTGTGTTCGACGAAAAAACCGGTGAGCTTTTAGGCGCGCATATGGTCGGGGCGGAAGTCACGGAGCTGATCCAGGGCTTTGGCATTGCCAAAACTCTAGAGGCGACAGAAGAAGATCTGTTCCACACCGTGTTCCCGCATCCGACCCTGTCAGAAATGATGCATGAAAGCACCCTCGATGCTTATGGTAAGGCGGTTCATATTTAGCTGCTGTCATCGGGATTGGACATAAGCTGAGGGCGTGCCTAAATAAGAGGCTAGATTTTTAGATAGGAGACGACGAGATGTCATTTGAAGGCAAATATGCAGTAGAAATTAACACCCCAATGGGCAAGCAAACCGGTAATCTGGTGATAGCCCAAGAAGGCAATGCCCTGACCGGAACAATGGAAGCCGATGGCGATATCGCGCCGGTAGCCAATGGCACGGTCGATGGCGACACCGCGACATGGTCGGTTGATGTGACCAAGCCGATGCCGTTGACGTTGACTTTCACGGCGACCAAAGTTGGTGACAACCTGGTCGGCAAATGTGGCCTTGGGGCATTTGGCGAAGCTGACTTTACCGGTGCCGCTTTGTAAAAAAGTTAGGGCATTCAACGATGAAGAGCCCTGCTTTGGCAGGGCTTTTTTTCATTCTTAAGGCGTCGTTAACCATTATCTTATCCCCTTACAATTAATCGGAACTAGACCCAATTTTCTCCGATCAGATTAACCTCACGCATACGCTTTTGCGCCATAATTACGTTTCACGCCGATGTTGAGAGCACCTATGCTAACTGTAGCACAAATCGATTTGCCGATGAATACCAAGAAGAGGTTGCAAGAAGAAGCAGCTTTTGCGGATAGTTTTGGCAGTTTTACCCGGGAAAATATCATCGGTTTTCGCCAACCTGTTGCGATGGCCGTGTCGCTGATTTTGCCGGTGATGGGGGCATTTGTTTATTCGGTAGGTGGTTTTGCCTCGATTTCACAAATTGCGATGCCGTTTGGCCTGTCGGCGACGTGCTTTTTGCTCGGCGGCTGGTATGTAAATCGTCGGGCTATTCGCGACGCTTATATTCGACGCACCAGAGCGCGCCGAGATGCTAAGGCCAATTTACGCGCTGGCGTTGGGGAACACACCAAGCTTGGCCTGAAACATACACCGATATTTTATGAACATGAGCATGGCGTGATTTGCCTCGCCGATAGCGGCGATGGTCGGACGATCTATTTTGATGTCGACAGTTTGGAGCAGGACCCGCGTTGGTTCTTGTATATCAATGGCGATATGCATCGTTCTTTGTGGACATGGATCAGATTGATGGGATCGGGAACTGTCTCTAATTTTGAAGCCCGCGGCCAGCGCCTCGCGAAAATTGGCGATACGCCCTATGTCGAAGCGCCGGATGCTTGGGAAGCGATCTCCATTGCCCTGAACGAACCCCAAGATGGGGATGTGATTGATCACCCTTTGAGTGATGTTCAAGACACCATTTCCCGGCTGATATAGCTGGTCAAACAGCATCACCGTCGCTATATGCCTTTGATGGCAACAATTATTGAACCCCAAGCTGACAAGGCCAAAATACGCCACCCCGAAAAGCTCAACCGCAAGGACAGCGAAGTCTTGCGCAAACCAGCATGGATCCGGGTCAAAGCACCGGTCTCGAAGGGCTATCAGAAAACCCGGGACATCGTCCATTCCAAAGGCTTGGTGACGGTGTGCGAGGAAGCGGCCTGTCCGAATATCGGCGAATGCTGGGAGCAAAATCACGCGACGTTGATGATCATGGGCGGCACCTGTACGCGGGCTTGTGCGTTTTGCAATATCAGCACCGGGATACCCGATGCACTTGATCCAAACGAACCGCAAAAAGTGGCCCAAGCGGTTGCCGAAATGGGCTTGGCTCATGTTGTCATCACCTCGGTTGACCGGGATGATTTGAGCGATGGCGGCGCCGCTCATTTTGCCAAGGTTGTGCGGGCGATCAGGGCCAAGACCCCGAACACGACGATTGAAATATTGACCCCGGATTTTTTGCGCAAACAAGGCGCGGCCGATCTGGTCATTGATGCCAAGCCGGATGTGTTCAATCATAATCTTGAAACCGTGCCGCGGCTCTATCTGTCGATACGTCCGGGGTCGCGCTATTTTCATTCGTTGCGGCTATTGCAAAGCGTCAAGCAACGTGACCCGGAACAGTTTACCAAATCAGGCATTATGGTGGGTCTGGGTGAGACGAGAGAAGAGGTAATGCAGGTGATGGACGACATGCGCTCGGCGGATATTGATTTTCTCACCATTGGCCAATATTTGCAGCCGACCCGCAAACATGCAGCCATTGATCGCTATGTCACTCCGGATGAGTTTAAGTCCTATGAGAGTATCGCAAGGGCCAAAGGTTTCTTGATGGTGTCGGCGAGCCCGTTGACGCGGTCGTCGCATCATGCGGGCGAAGATTTTGCTCGGTTAAAACGCGCTAGAGCGGCTAAGAAATAACTCATGCCGATCTATCAAGATACCAAACACGTGCCGTATACGGCGAGACAAATGTTCGATCTGGTGGCGGATATTGAGAAATACCCTGAGTTTCTGCCTTGGGTTGATGCCATGCGCGTGCGGAATAGTGATCTGACAAATGGCACCGGCACCAGCGCAGCTGATATGATTGTCGGCTTTAAAGTTTTCAAAGAACGCTTCGGCAGTCGGGTTGAGCAAGACCGGACGGCATTAACAATTGTTTCGCATTATCTGGATGGGCCGTTCAAACATCTGGAAAATTCTTGGGTGTTTGAACCATTGCCAGATGGCGGTTGCAATGTTCACGTGAAAACTGAGTATGAATTTAAAAATCGGTTGCTGCAAATGGCGGCAACGCAATTTGTCGATTATGCATTTTTGCAGCTATCTGACGCATTCGTTGAGCGGGCCAATAAAATATATGGCGCTGAGCACAAAGCGTGATTAGTTGTTAAAAAAATCGGGTCACGACATCCGGCACCAGGATCAAAGTCAGTATAATTCCGCCAATCGCGCCACCAAGATGCGCATCATGGCCAATATGCGATGGGCCTTTCATCGCCATGGTTGAATAAGCGATATAGCCGACCGCAAACAAAACCGCTGGGATCGGGATTGCGAAAAATAAATACAGCATACTAAATGGTTCAAACAAGCAAAATGATAACAAGACCCCGGAGATCGCGCCAGAAGCCCCGACCGCGCGATAAGTCGGCTGGTCGCGTTTGGTATAGAGTGGCAGCAGCGAGGCAATAAACAATGAGCCAAAATAGATGATCGCAAAGCCAAGCGTGCCAAGTTTATATTCAAGCAAGGGCCCGAAAAAATAGAGCGTCAGCATATTCATCAATAAGTGACCATTATCGACATGCAAAAAACCAGAGGTTATCATCCGGTGGAATTGCTTGGCGTCTAGAATAGCCCCGACATGGAATAGATTATCTTCGTAAAACTTATTGTCGACCATCAGCGCGAACAGGCTAAGCGCGACGGTGATGACGATCAACGAATAGGCGAGGGGGGCCGCAGAAAGGGGGATCATGGCTAGCCTTTTGTCGCTAATTGTTAAATCTAAAATGCATCACATCGCCATCCTTGACGATATACTCCTTGCCTTCAAGGCGCATTTTGCCGGCTTCTTTGGCTCCAGCTTCGCCGTTCAAGGTAACATAATCGTCAAACGAAATTGTTTCTGCCCGGATAAAGCCTTTTTCAAAATCAGTGTGGATGACACCGGCAGCTTGTGGGGCGGTGGCACCGATTTTCACCGTCCACGCCCGAGCTTCTTTGGGGCCGCAGGTGAAATAGGTTTGCAGGTTGAGTAAGCCATAACTGGTTCGGATAAGGCGGTTGAGGCCGGGCTCTTCAAGATCCAATTCAGCCAAATATTCGGCCTGTTCATCATCATCCAACTGCGCCAGTTCAGATTCGATTTTGGCAGAAATGATAATCGCTGCGGCCCCTTCCTGGGTCGCTCTTTGGTCAACCATTTTGGAAAATTCATTGCCCGTCGCAGCAGCGTCTTCATCGACATTGGCGACAAATAAGACCGGTTTTTGGGTCAGCAATTGCAACCCCTTCCAGGTTTTTTTCTGGTCTGCAGCAACCTCAACAAGGCGCGCTGGTTTGCCCTCTTGCAAGACAGCCAGGGCGGCTTCAATCAGAGGCAATTGAGCGACCGCTTCTTTGTCTTTTTGCGCCAATTTCTTTTTCATCGCGGGCAGTCGCTTTTCGAGACTTTCCAAATCGGCGAGCATGAGCTCTGTTTCGACGATTTCAAAGTCTGCCATCGGATCAATTTTGTTGTTCACATGGGTGATGTCATCATCTT
Organism: Parvularculaceae bacterium; assembly: GCA_036478515.1. Lineage (GTDB taxonomy): Bacteria > Pseudomonadota > Alphaproteobacteria > Caulobacterales > Parvularculaceae > CALLVA01. The sequence continues at coordinate 4,625 of JAZGEB010000166.1, forward strand.
CAAAACAGCGCAGCACATACACCACCGCATCAACTTCGCGGATCGTGGCCAAAAATTTATTGCCCAAGCCTTCGCCCTTTGACGCGCCTTCGACCAGACCTGCAATATCGACAAATTGGATCCGCGAGGGGATCAATTCTTGCGACCCGGCAATTTTTGCCAATTGGTCGAGCCGCGCGTCGGGCATGGCGACATCGCCGACATTTGGCTCAATGGTGCAAAATGGATAGTTCTCGGCTTGCGCCGCTGCGGTTTTGGTCAGGGCGTTAAAGAGTGTGGATTTGCCGACATTTGGCAGGCCCACTATGCCGCATTGAATTCCCATGGAATTAGTCTTTCTTGTTCAAGAGCCCGCGCAAGGCTTCGGTAAACGCATTGCCGGATTTTTTGTCTGATTTTTTGTGTTGTATTGCTGTGTCTGGATTGGCCTCGGCCTTATCCGCTATTGGATCGGCTTTGTCAGGCTTTGTAGGTGATTTTTTTGCTAATTTTGGCGGCGGCAGATTGCCCGGCGCGGTCGTTGGGCCCGCCCGTTGCGGCACCAGCGCTTGGGCAATGGTCGACATGAATTTGGCATTGCCATCTTTGTCATCGGCAAATAAATGCGCGAAACCAGCGACGAAGGCGCGATCAAGATCTTCGACCCAATCGGTTAAATCATCTTGGGTGAAATTACCAAGGACATGACCGGTTACGGCAGATTTATGGCCGGGATGGCCAATGCCGATCCGGACCCGGGTAAACCCGTCGCCGATTTGACCCATGATTGAGCGCAGGCCGTTATTCCCCGCCGCGCTACCGCCAATTTTGACCCTGACTTTGCCCGGTGCAAGGTCGAGCTCATCATGCAGGACGATGACATTTTCGACCGGAATTTTGAAAAATTTCTGCGCCGCGCCAACAGATTTGCCGCTATCATTGTAAAAGGTCTGGGGCCGCAAGATCAGGCATTTTTGATTGCCGATTTTGCCTTCGCGCAACAGCCCTTGATATTTTTGCCGCTCGGGCTGAAAGCCATTCGCATCTGCCAAGGTTTCGGCCAGCCGAAAGCCAACATTATGCCGGTTGCGGGCATATTGTGATCCGGGATTGCCAAGGCCGATGATGAGCCACATTTGGAAGTCTATCCTTTTACTCAAGAAAAAAAGCAGACCCGAAGGCCTGCTTTTATCTATGTAGTTGCGTTTTGGCCCAATACCAAGGTCAAGATATCAAGGCCCAAAAAATCAAGACTTAGAAGCGTCCTCGTCGTCAGATGACTGCGAGCTTGCCGGCACTTCATCTGCTGCGACCTCTTCGCCCTCTTCGCCTTCAACGACTTCTTCTTCCTCTTCCTCACCAGCTGAACGCATCGCTGATGGCATCGCGATTGTGGCGACGGTGTAATCCCGGTCAGTCACAGTCAATTCAACATCCGCCGGAAGGGTGATCTTGGAGACGTGGATGACATCGCCGACTTCAAGGTCGGTCAGGTCAAGCTCGAATTTCTCCGGGATATCCATCGCCGGCGCAATCACTTCAACCGTGTGGCGCACAACGTTCAGGACGCCGCCAGCCTTTAGGCCAGGGCATTCTTCGTCATTGATAAAGTGAACTGGAATTTCCACATTGGTGCGGGTTTTGCGCGATACGC
>JAZGEB010000167.1:0-2335 GCA_036478515.1 Parvularculaceae bacterium
GCTAGAAACGGACTTTGGAACTATCGCTGTGACCTTGGCTGATACCGGGTCAGACCGTCTGATTGTCCATTGTGGCGGCAATGCTGCGGATCGTAAAACGGGTGGTGTGAGCTATCTATCTAACTTAGTTGGGGTTGCCGATGTCTTCTTATTTGATTATCCTGCCTATGGCGATAGCGAGGGGACTGTTTCAGTTCAGGACTTTGCCAAGGCGAATGCTGCTGTCGCGCAATATGTAAACTCTCTAGACTATGAGATGCGTGTTGTTTGGGGGCAATCACTTGGTGGGTTTGTTTGCGGGGAGCTATCCCAATCAGTGGCAAATTTGGATGCGATTGTTTTTGAAACGTCAGCAAGCAACGCTCGTTCTGTCGCAAAAATTTGGGTTCCTTGGTATGCAAAACCATTCATGCGTGTAAAGATTGATGCCGATCTTGCGACTTATGACAATGTTGAAATTGCCAAAAATTTTCCCGGAAAGATTCTTGTTCTTGGTGCAGAAATGGATGAGGTATTGCCGGTAAAGTTAAGCCGCGAATTAGCCACAAGGATAAAAACAGCCGGTGGTAATGTAACATATCTGGAATTTTCAGGAGCCACGCATATGAGCGTCCCGAGACAGCCGGAATTTAAGCAGCAGGTAGAACAATTCTTGCATCGCTAGCCTATGTCATTTTAGTGGTTTTGTTATGGGTTAGCGTATGAGTTTACGGGTGTAAGCGCTGGCTTGTGTGTATCCTTCGAGGCTCGCTTGCGCTCGCACCTCAGGATGCGGTAAAGAGAAATAGTAGATAGAAGGTGGTAGATAGTAATTACCGTCATCCCGAACTTGTTTCGGGATCTCATGAGGCTAGGCCCCAAACAACCCGCTCCCCGTCATCCCGGCGCAGGCCGGGATCTCATGCAGCAAGGACTGCGCGCAACTTCAAGAGATCCCGAAACGAGTTCGGGATGACGGTGTTTTACTTATACGACACCGTCTCGGCTCCTAGAGCAAACAATCTGTTCCCCGTCACGCCAAACTGTAGCATGGGATCGCCAATCCTATTTCAGCGCGGGCTCTAGCTTCTGGCAAGCTTCGACCAGGTCTTCGACCGCGGCGACAGAGTGGTCGAACATTTTCTTTTCTTCCGGCGTGAACTCGACTTCGAGGATCCGTTCAGCGCCGCCGCAACCCAATACAATTGGCACGCCGACATAGCGGTTGTTGACGCCATATTGGCCGGTGAGATAGGCCGCACACGGCACCACCAGTTTTTTGTCTTTCAAAAAGGCTTCGGCCATCGAAATCGCGGATGCTGCTGGCGCATAAAATGCTGAGCCGGTTTTTAAGAGGCCAACAATTTCGCCGCCGCCTTTGCGGGTCCGGTCAATGATCGCATCGATTTTGCTTTGCGTGGTCCAGCCCATTTTGACCATGTCCGGCAACGGCACCCCGGCAATGGTCGAATAGCGCTGCAATGGCACCATAGTGTCACCATGACCGCCAAGCACAAAAGCGGTGACGCTTTCAACCGAGACATCAAATTCGTCAGCAAGAAAATGGCGGAAGCGTGAGCTGTCGAGAATGCCGGCCATGCCGATGACTTTATTATGCGGCAGGCCAGAGAATTTTTGCAACGCCCAGACCATCGCATCGAGTGGATTGGTAATACAGATCACCAGCGCATCGGGCGCGTGTTTGGCAATGCCTTCCCCAACTGCTTTCATCACCTTGAGATTGATCCCGACCAGATCATCGCGCGACATGCCTGGCTTGCGGGCAACGCCAGCGGTGACGATGCAGACATCAGCGCCAGCAATATCGGCATAATCTTGCGTGCCTTTCAAGGTGCTATCATACCCATCGACCGGGGCGGATTGCGAAATATCGAGGCTTTTGCCTTCCGGGAGGCCTTGGGCAATATCAAACAGGACAATGTCGCCAAGCTCTTTTTGCGCCGCGATATGGGCCAGCGTGCCGCCGATCATACCAGCGCCAATCAGAGCAATTTTTTTACGGGAGGTTTTTTGCGGGGCCATGAGGGAAGTCTCCTTTAAGGGTCAATGATTTGTCCCGGTCGTAGACGTTTTAAGGCGGGGGTTCAATTGGGCATATCAGCTTTTCGCTGCGGGCTATAAGCGTAGAAGTTGGTAGAAAGATTTCCTCCCCCATTCATGGGGGAGGTGCCCTGCATAGGGCGGAGGGGGTAAATCATAGCTCAACAAAGCCTTTACCAGCCGCAAATACGTGACCCCCTCCGTCTCGCTAGCGCTCGACACCTCCCCCATGAATGGGGGAGGAATTTCTCGCAATCCTTCGAGGCTCTCTCCGAAACAAGTCCGGGATGAGGGC
>JAZGEB010000168.1:0-2291 GCA_036478515.1 Parvularculaceae bacterium
CAAAGTCCAAAAACAGCCTGATATCAGCATGACGATTGGGCGGCGCCAAGCTCAGCAGATCAGACTGGTTGGAAAGATCCATCGCGATTATATAGTCAAATTCATAAAAATCAGCGAAGTCGACTTGGCGTGCGCGTATGGACGATAGATTGACGCCGCGCCGCTTTGCCGCCGCGATCATCCTTTGGTCAGGTGAATTGCCGACATGCCATCCACCGGTGCCGGCCGACTCTATTGTCACGGCTTCATTTTCTTGGGCGCATAGATGGCGCAAGACACCCTCTGCGGCCGGTGATCGGCAAATATTTCCAAGGCAGACAAACAGAACTGATTTCATCGGGAAGCCTAATCCGCTAAGCGCAATTTGGCGCTGGCATCGACCAGAATAGCAACAGATAGACCGATCAGCAGCAAGCCGTTTAAGGCGGCAGCGCCAGATAGCAGACGCCATGCATCAGGCAACAACACATCGCCAAAACCAAGGGTGGTGTAGGATGCGCCGGAAAAATACAACGCGGCTTCAACTGTGTTGAAAAGACGCAGCTTTAAATAGAGCAGGGCCCACATCCAGATCGAACTGATATGCGCCAGCATCAACCAAAGGCTCAGACCCATGAGCCGCAGAACTTCTTGCATACTGCGCGCAAATCCGCGTTGAAACCCGGGCAATCCGCGGAGCACGGCGGCGGCCATGGCGATCATCGCCGCATGGACAAAAGTTGTTGCGGCGATGAGCAGGCCAGACAGACCGAATTGATTAAGCACAGATGTGGAAAATAATTCAGCCATAAAGAGCGTTATCGCGGGGCGAGGACCATCATCATCTGACGACCTTCGAGTTTCGGCAAGGCCTCAACTTTAGCGATTTCGTCAAAGTCATCCTGCACGCGCTTCAACAATTCCATGCCACGTTCTTGGTGCGCCATTTCCCGACCGCGAAAACGCAATGTCACCTTGACCTTGTCGCCGCCTTCAAAAAAGCGCCGCATGGCTTTGGCCTTGGTTTCATAATCATGATCATCAATATTTGGCCGCATCTTGATCTCTTTGAGATCGACGGTTTTTTGCTTTTTGCGCGCTTCGGCTTTTTTCTTTTGTTGTTGATATTTATGCTTGCCATAATCCATCAGTTTGCAAACCGGATTATCACCGCCTGAAACTTCGACCAGATCGACACCGGCATCCATTGCCAAGTCCATCGCTTCATCATGGGTCATCGGACCGCGTTTTTCCCCATCCATATCGACCACCAATAGCTTGACGTCGTTGGGAATATCTTCGTTCATGCGAGGGCCAGAAGGTTTGTTAGGGGCTCTCATAGAGGGTCTGCGGGCGATAGTGTCTTCTCCTTAAGATGACGATAAATTATGGTTAATGGGGTTTATCAGCAGATTGTTGCTGAGTGGTTAGCATAACCCCACCGGTAATATGGCATATATGCCGCTATTTGGCGAGGTGCAACCAAGAGATGCCGTCTCGATGGTAAATTTAATTGAATAGGAGTTTTTTGCGCGTTTCTGCTACCGGGGCGGATTGGTCAATCAACCCCATTGATTCGAGCATCGTAAAGGCTGCATCGGGCTCTATTGATTTTAGATTATTTGCCGTTAAACGGACAATCTCGCGGCCATAAAGGGCATCCATTCCCGCATTTTGGGAAGGGTGAAGGATTAACAGGCCGGGGCAGCCCAAGCTCGAGGTCAGATGAATTTCCTCAGCCACACCGCCAATGAAGAAAGTTGCATCCTTCGCTAAGGCCGCTAATTGGGCCAGATCCGTTTTGTCCGTGAGGTCAACAATGGTGCGTGCGCCCGAGGGTTCCAGCCGGACTAAATCTTGCGAGATTTCGTGGCCAAATTCTTTGAGGTCTGCGCCACCGACGATCACCGGGGTGATGTTACGTGCGATCAGATCAAAGGCGAGACGGGCATAATGCTGGGCTGGCCAGCGCCGGCGTTCATCTGCCGCCGGGATCAACAATACATAAGGCCCCGTGATACCGAACCAAGACGGCTTCATATTTGCCGCATCCTTGCGCCCTTGCAGCGCCCAGCTCAAGCTGGGCAAGCGGCCATCAACGGCGATGCCATTTTCTTGGAGGATTTTGCGCATCGCTGGGGCTGAGAATGTCGGTGTCATCATTGGTTTCTTCGTACGCGCATTGATCATCCGCTTTGGGCCAATCCATTCGGCACCGCGAAACCCGGTTAATGTACGGCGAATATCAAACGACAAGGGCGTGCCATCCAGGTCATAGACCCGGGCGTAATGCATCCGCTTTAATTGGCCAA
>JAZGEB010000169.1:0-2970 GCA_036478515.1 Parvularculaceae bacterium
CTGTTAGCAATAGTTGATGCCGGGAGCTTTGAGCCAAATGCCTTGATCATCATTGAAGCGGGGAATTTGCGCAAAACCGCCGGGTTACGCAAAACCATCGAGGCTCATAAGCGCACTGCTGCGCTGCCCTGTTACGAGCAGAGTGCCGCGGAAAATGGCAGTTATATTCAAGAGACGCTAGCGACGGAAGGCTTGACCATAGAGCCGGAAGCCTTGGCCCTATGGATGGATGCGCTGCCACCGGATCGCGGTATCCTCCAGTCTGAATTGGAGAAGCTTTGCCTCTATATGGGCCCCCAGGAAAATCGCTCCGCCGATGACCAGACCGCTATTGGCCTTGCGGACGTAAAAGCCTGTCTCGCCGATAGGGCTAATGATGATAGTTTCGCGATTGGCGATTTGATCTTCAGTGGCCAGACCAAAAATCTTGCCCGCGCCATGCAAGCAGCAAAATCATCAGGCGCAAGCTCGCTTGGTTGGCTGCGCCTTGTGCAATTGACGACATTGAAACTCTACTCAACGCGCAAACTAATGGAGGGCGGCATGCCAGCTGATGGCGCGATGCGTCGCCAAGGGGTGATGTTTCCAGCCAGTAAAGCGTTTCAGCACCATTTGCAAAAATGGTCCGCCCCAAGGCTAGAGCAGGCTTTGACAATGCTTGCAGATGTCGAGTTAGAAGCAAAAACCACCGGCGCCCCGGTTGATGAATTAATCGAACGCACGGCTTTGCGATTGTCAGTTATGGCCCAGCGGTAAGGGAAGGCAGGTTGCTAAAATTTCTGCCCCGATAGTTTAGCACAAACATCGTCCAATTGGCCAATGCTGGTATAACTAATCGTCAGGGTACCGCCTTTTTTGCCTTTATCGACTAAAGCTATATCGAGACCAGTGGCTTCCGCCAAATCCCGTTCCAAAGCGCGAATATCGGCGCTCTTTGATGGTGCTGCTTCATCTTTTGCTTTTTTCTTCGCCGCCGGTTTGCCCGCCGTCAAGTCAACAGCTTCGCGCACGATCCGCTCGGTTTCACGGACCGACAAGCCATTTAGCATTATATTCTTGGCAATTATTTCCGGATGCGGCGCGTTGATCAGGGCGCGCGCATGGCCCATCGTCAGATGACCGCCGCGCACTTGCTCGCGAACCATTTTCGGCAGGCTATTCAGCCGCGTCATATTAGCGACATGGGAGCGCGATTTACCAACCGCGTCAGCGATATTATTCTGTGTCCGACCGTGGGCCTTCATCAAATGAGCATAGGCCTCAGCCTCCTCCATCGGGTTTAGATCAACCCGCTGGACATTTTCGATCAGGGCAATTTCGGCCGCTTCTGCATCCGACAATTCCTTGATAATCACTGGCACCTGATGGACACCGGCTTTTTGCGCTGCGCGCCACCGCCGCTCCCCGGCGACAATTTCATAGGTGCCATCACCGCGCGCCGAAGGACGCACCAGAATAGGTTGCAACAGACCCTTGGCTTTAATCGAGCTTGCTAATTCATCAATCGCATCATCGAGAAAGGTTTTTCGGGGCTGATTGGCATCGGGTTTCAAATGCTCGATCGGTACTGTCGCCAAGCCCTTGCGCGATACCGGTTCATCCACTTTTGCTTCGGGAACATCATCCCCGAGCAGCATATTTAAACCACGACCCAAACCCTTCTTCGCCATTATTCTTCTTCCTTTTAAGCTGCCCGCTCACGTTGTATAACTTCGCGCGCCAGATCCAAATAAGCGACACTGCCGGCACATTTAATATCATAAAGGATCACTGGCTTGCCATGGGATGGCGCTTCAGAAACCCGGACATTTCGCGGAATTGCTGTTCGATAAACCTTATCCCCCATATGGGTCCGGACATCGGCCTCAACCTGTTGTGATAGATTATTACGACCATCATACATGGTCAGAACAATTCCTTGTAAGTCCAGTGATGGGTTGATCCGCCCTTTCACTTTTTCAATCGTCCGCAGGATTTGCGATAACCCTTCAAGGGCAAAAAACTCGCATTGCAATGGGATAATCACTGCTGCTGCCGCTGCCATCGCATTAATCGTCAGTAGACTGAGCGATGGTGGGCAATCAATCATAATGTATGTTATGTCAGGCCGATCGAGAATGAATTGCTGCACCGCTTTTTTCAGGCAGAAATGATGCTCCTCAACATCGATCAATTCGATCTCCGCTCCGGCCAAATTAACCCCGGCCGGGGCAATGGTCAGGCGCGGCACCGAGGTGATCTGTTCTGCGTCTTTTAAGAGCGCGGCGCCCATCAAGACATCATAGGTGGTGATTTTACGGTTCACTGGATCAACCCCGAGGCCGGTTGAGGCATTGCCTTGCGGGTCGAGATCGATGATCAACACCTGCTCGCCGACAGCGGCCAAGGCCGTACCAAGATTGATCGCGGTGGTGGTCTTGCCGACACCGCCTTTTTGATTGGCAATCGCGAGCACACGAGGTCGTTTTCGGGTTCCAGTGACATCTGACTCAGACACGAGATATGTTCCTGATTTCAAGTATTTGCGCGGCATCTTGGGTCACGCTTTGATGCGGTATGACATCCATCTTCCAGTGCGCCGCGCATTGCGTCAACTCCTCCGCCACCCGCTCCCCTTTGGGAAAAAGTAGGACCGTTTCACTACCGAAATATGACTCAGAGTATGACAAGAGTTTTTCCAAATTCCCCACAGCACGCGCTGTGATCACATCTGCTTTGATTTTATTGCCTGATTCAACACGTTCATTGCGAATGCTGACGTTTTTTAGGTCCAATTCAGTTGCAACGGTTTGCAAGAAGACGCATTTTTTGCCGGTGCTCTCAATCATGGAAATGTGTAAGTCAGGGAATTCCTCCCGATTTTCACAAAGTATGGCCAGAACAAGCGCTGGAAACCCTGCCCCACTGCCAAAATCGACCAGAGTTTTGCTGCCCTTGGGAATAAGCGGATAAAGCTGCGCTGAATCCAAA
>JAZGEB010000170.1:0-5282 GCA_036478515.1 Parvularculaceae bacterium
TGCCCGAACACCGCAATCTTCGCTCCCCGACCCCATTGCAAGATCGGCCGCGCTTCAGGGATAATCCCTTCTTCTTGGCAGTATGTGCAGGCGCGTATCTCAGGCAATAATTGCGTCATCATCTGGTCTCATTAAGTCAGCCGCGACATTTTCGCGAATGCTGGGCGGGCTTTAACCCGGTTCCAATAATCTTTCACCGATTGCGGAGCGCTATCAAATTGTTTGATCATCTTTAACAGATAGAGCATATAGCCGACCGATATATCGGCGGCGGTAAATTGGTCGCCGCAAAGCCACTCCCGACCTTCCAGCCTGGTGCCGAGAAATTCGAGACATTTGTCGGTTTCCGCCTTGGCCCAGATGGCAACGCCTTTGGCTCGGCGTTTTTCCGGCAAGAGCACGGTATGCGCAAATAACATGATCCCATATGTCCCCATCCCGGACTCGCCAAAATGCAGCCATTGCAGATATCTGCCATAATCTGGCGTCCCGCGTTCTGGCACGAGGCCATGATCACCATATTTATCCAGCAAATATTCCATGATCGCAGTTGATTCGACCATGGTCAGATCGCCATCAGTGATCGCTGGAAATTTGGCCAATGGATTGACCGCCTGATATTCAGGGGTTTTGGCAAAATCATACACATCCGCGCGCGGGATCAGTTTTAGATCATAATCCGTAATGCCCATTTCTTCGAGCAACCAGATCACGCGCAAAGAGCGCATCATTGGGGAGTGGTACACAGTTAATGTCATAATCTCTTCAAACCTTTTTCAATTTCAAGTCAAACCAATTGGCAATCTCAGCCCGCGAAACCCGGCCCGCCGCATAATCATACACAATAGCAGCCGCCTCGTCTTCATCAGCTTGCAGCTCTTTGCCATTCAATCCCAGGAACACATAGGCAGACAAAAAAGCGGTGCGCTTATTGCCATCCAAAAAGGGATGGTTTTTGATCAGGCCATCAAAATAGGCGGCTGCAAATTCGCCCAGACTTGCTGTCGAATAGGCAGCCAGATTAAGCGGTTTGCTAAGTGCACTTTCCAACAAGCCCTGATCGCGAATGCCTGCGGCACCGCCATGGTCGACTAAAGAACGGGCATGGATTGCCAGCACCATATCCAATGTGAGCCATTTCATTTGGATAGAATATTAAGGGTGCGGCGATATTTATCCGCGCCAATATCGAGCCATTTTTGTGCTTCTGCATGATCCGTATCAGTGCCCCGCAATATGAGCCCGCCCTCCGTCTCTTCCAGCGCGAGGTCATCGCCTTTGTTCAAGGCGAGCTTTGTCAATACTGATTTTGGCAAAACCACGCCCAGGGAATTCCCGATTTGACATATTTTTAGGGTTTTGGTCATTGTAGATCTCCTCTATGTAATAACATATGTTATTACATAGAGGTTTTCAAGTCTTGCAGCTAGCCGCTACAGTTTCTGGTTAAACGCGCCAATTTCTGGATAGTCTTTCAGCACTTTTTCAATCTCTGCAAACATTGCATTGCGATTTTCTTCTGAGACAGGGCTTTCGACCACGACACCCAGTTGCGGCGTGTTGGAGGACGCCCGTACCAGCCCCCATGTGCCATCTTCGACGGTGATCCGAACGCCATTGACGGTATTCACATCACGGATTTTCTGGCCAATCAGGCTGCCGCCCTGCTCGCCAAGTTTGACGAAATGGGCGACAATTTTTTCGACCACTGGATATTTTTCCTCATCTGCACAATGCGGCGACATGGTTGGCGAGGAATAAGTTTTTGGCAAGTCTCTCAGTAAATCGGCCATCGTCATATCAGGATTATTATCAAGCATCCGCAAGATCGCGACCGCCGCAACCAAGCCGTCATCATAGCCACGACCATAAGGTTTGTTGAAGAAGAAGTGACCGGATTTTTCGAACCCGGCGAGTGCGCCAATTTCATGGGAATAGGCTTTGATATAAGAATGCCCGGTTTTCCAATATTTGGTTGTTGCGCCATTTTTAATCAACACCGGATCAGTAGCAAACAGGCCAGTGGATTTTACATCAGCAACAAAAACCGCGTTGGCATGTTTGGCTGACATATCTCGCGCCAACATCACGCCTATTTTGTCGGCAAATATTTCTTCGCCGGTATTATCAACCACGCCGCACCGATCGCCATCGCCGTCAAAGCCAAGCGCGACATCGGCGCCTTCGGCCTTCACTGCATCGGCCATCGCATGCAACATTTTCATGTCTTCAGGGTTCGGATTATATTTTGGGAATGTGTGATCAAGATTACAATCCATCTCAACCACCTCAAGCCCCATTCGCTTCAAGGCTTGCGGCGCATAAGCCCCGGCGGTCCCATTCCCGCAAGCGGCGATGACTTTCATTTTGCGCTTGAACGAGACGCCTTCACAAACATCGTGCAAATAAGCTTCGCGCAAGCCTTCAACATATTTATAGCCGCCGCCATCGCGCGATTTGCTCGCGCCCGTCAGAACGATCTCTTTTAACCGACCCATTTGTTCTGGCAAAAAGGTCAGCGGCGCATTGACGCCCATTTTAACCCCGGTCCAACCATTATCATTATGGCTCGCAGTGACCATAGCGACGCAAGGGATATCAAGATGGAACTGCGCAAAATAGGCCACCGGCGACAGCGCCAGCCCTATGTCATGGACCTCGATGCCAGCGCTCATCAGGCCAACGGTCAGGGCTTGTTTTATGGCAATCGAATAAGAGCGAAAATCATGGCCGACCACAATTTTGGGCGTCTTGCCCAACTCATGGATCAGCGTGCCCAGCCCCGCGCCCAGCGCCTGTATGCCCAACGCATTGATATCCGGCCCAAAAACCCACCTTGCATCATATTCGCGAAAACCTGTCGGCTTGATCTGGGGCAATATCTCGTAGTCCAGAGTGTTGGGAACTAAGTCAGCTCGCGGCGTTGGCAACATCTCGTCTCTCCTATAAAGAATTTCATACGGGAATAGCCGCGCCAGACCATTCGGGCAACCGCCTAGATCATGGGAATCGCGGTAAATATCTAAACTAACTGATGAATTGGGGTTTTTATGGACGGGGCATTTTTGGCATCATTAGGCTTGCGCGGCCAAAGCGCAGTTGGCATCGTCGCTTTTATGGCAATAGCTTGGTTGCTTTCAGAGCGCAAAAGCACCTTCCCCTTTATCAATGCCATCGCCGTGATCGTGCTGCAATTTGCCATCGCGCTTAGCTTGCTCAAATTTCCCCCTGCCAGTGCGGCTTTGGCGAGCCTCAATGGCGTGGTGTCAGCCTTGCAGCAAGCGACCACCGAGGGGACCAAATTTCTATTTGGCTATCTTGGTCAATCAGATGCGTCGCAAATGCCGTTTGACGTCTCCAACCCCTATGGCCTGTTCATCTTCACCTTCCAGGCTTTGCCATTGGTGGTGTTCATCTCGGCGCTCTCGGCGTTGCTATGGCATTTGGGGGTTTTGAAATGGCTGGTCAAAGGCTTTGCAGTTGCCCTGTCAAAAATCCTCGGGGTTGGCGGTGCTGTCTCTTTGGCAGCGGCGGCAAATGTGTTTCTCGGTCAAACCGAAGCGCCCTTGCTGATCCGGGCTTATCTCGAAAAGGTAACCCGCTCCGAACTGTTCATCATCATTACCTCTGGCTATGCCACAGTCGCTGGCTCGGTGATCGTACTTTACGCAACAATCCTCAACAAAACGGACCCGTCGATCCTCGGTCACATTATTGTTGCCTCAATCATCTCTGTGCCAGCCGCCTTGCTGATCGGCAAGATCATGGTCCCGCCTGCCCCGGATGAAGTGTCGACCGAAGCTGGTGCGGGCGACAGCCTGCAATATCAAGGGGCAATGGATGCGTTCATGACCGGGGTCACCGAGGGCGGCAAGCTGTGGGCCAATATCGTCATTTCAATTTTGGCGTTTATCGCCTTGGCCGCGTTGATCAATATCATGCTCGCGGCGACCGGTTTCGAAGTCGGCGGCGCACCGCTTTCTCTCGAACGTATTCTGGGCTGGATGTTTGCGCCGCTGGTGTGGCTGGCGGGTGTGCCGTGGAGTGAAGCGATTGCCGCCGGTGAACTGATGGGCATCAAAACCGCGCTGAACGAAATTCTGGCTTATATCAAACTTACCGACTTACCCGAAGGCACGCTCTCCGATCGCTCGGAACTGATCATGATTTACGCGATGTGCGGCTTTGCCAATATCGGCTCTTTAGGCATTGTCATTGGCGGCCTGTCAGGTCTTGTCCCGTCCCGGCGGCAAGATGTGATTGCGCTGGCTCCCCGCGCCATGATCGGCGGTACGTTAGCCACCTTGATGACTGGCGCGGTGATCGGTGTACTGACGGCGGGGTGATGGCGGGAAAAAGTGACGACCCTCCCGCCGTAACGTGATAAATTCACACAGCCCCTCGGGGCTTGTGTGAATTGCCGATGCAATGGATACTCCCACGCGAAAACCAGAAGAGGGACTATCATGATTTCACAATTTTTGAACTTCGATAAGCTGATCGGCACCAAGCTGATCAAGGTGGTGTACTGGCTCGGCTTACTCGGCTTATGCTTGTTCGGGATCGGCAGTGTGTTCGCTTCCTTCGCCGCCATGGGCCATAATATTGGCTCCGGACTAGGCGCCCTTTTAGTCGCTATTATCACGTTTATTTTCGGCGTGATTTTTTGGCGTTTCATCTGTGAGCTGTATTTATTGCTGTTCCGGATGAGCGACGATGTTCGCGATATGAAGAATGACCAACTCGGGCTTGCCCCAAATAAAACCAATATCGATTCTGAAATCGCTTAACGCTCGATGTAAAAAAATTCCTCCCCCATTCTTCATGGGGGAGGTGCTGAGCGAAAGCGAAGCGGAGGGGGTATGTGTTGCCCCTAAGAAGTCGCTTGCCACGGCTGGGGCGAGGACACATTGCAGATCACCCCAGCGCAAGAAAATAAGTAAGAAGTAGGGGCGGACTTCTTTCTCGACGGCCACAGCGCTTTTAGGTCCGACTTTTTTTTACCCTTTCGCGCATCCCCGGCGAAGGCCGGGGCCCAGCTCTGGACGAGCTAGCGGGCGGCGTTAACAGCGATGGACCCCGGCCTTCGCCGGGGAGACGGTGCTGGAGGTAAACCTCAGCGCTGTCATGCCGAGTGAAAACCCTCATGTTGATAAAAAGTGGCAGGGTAGGCACGAAGCTTGACCTGTATGTTGGTAATAAAGGAGGCGGGTCGTCCCCGTGCCTGATTTTTTACCGTCAGCTAGCCCAGTGATCCAAACTGTCCTTACACGGTCAATCAA
>JAZGEB010000171.1:0-2191 GCA_036478515.1 Parvularculaceae bacterium
ATCTGCACCAGAAACAGAGCCCGCAACAGAGCAAAGCCCGGCGGCAACAATCATCACTGTGCCGAGCGAAGAAGTTGAAGTGATACTCTGGAAATCAGCGCCACGCCAAAATTTCCGCAAAAGCCCGCGCCGCGATGCCAAGCCAGGCGACAAACCAGCAGATGGCAAGAAGCCATTTCGCAAAGACGCCAAGGGAAATCTCAAAGGAAAACCGCCACACAAAAGTAAAGGCCCGCAAAAACCGCGCGTCTTTTCTGCTGGCAACAAAATGAAACCAGAAGACAGCCCCTTTGCAGCCCTCGCCGCGCTGAAAGGCAAGAAGTGAGCGGATTGTATGTATTACGACACCCCCTCCCTCACCCCGAACTTGTTTCGGGATTATGACTTCGCAACGCCTCGACCAATGGCTTTGGTATACACGGTTTTATAAAACCCGAACGCTAGCCGGTAAAATCGTTGGCGCTGGCGATGTCCGGGTCACCAGAGGCACGACCACCACCAGAGCGACCAAAGCCAGCTACACGATCCAGCCTGATGACACGCTGACATTTCAAAAAGACGACCGGCTACGGATTATTCGCATTTTAGACTTGGCCAAAAGGCGTGGCCCGGCCCCGGAAGCGCAAACACTCTATCAAGATCTATCGCCGCCGCCAGAAGCCAAAGCGGACAAATCCATCGACCCGTTTGAGCGAGAAAAAGGCAGTGGCCGGCCAACAAAAAAAGACCGCAGGGTGATTGATGCGCTACGTCGTGAGTAACGCCTTACCCCTCCAGCAACTTCACCAACGAGCTTGTGTCCCAGCGGGCGCCGCCGCGTTGGATGAGCTGGCGATAATATTGATCGATGATCGCGGTGACCGGTAGCGTTGCGCCTTTGCGTTCGGCTTCGGCCAAAGCTATTTTTAAATCCTTATGCATCCATTCAACCGCGAAGCCGAAATCGAATTTATCGTCGGCCATCGTGCACCCGCGATTTTCCATCTGCCAGCTTTGCGCTGCACCGCCGGAGATCGCCTCCAGCACTTTGTCGATATCGAGATCAGCGCGTTTGGCAAAATGCACCGCCTCTGACAGTCCTTGCAAGAGACCGGCAATGGCAATCTGGTTGACCGCCTTACACAACTGCCCCTGCCCAACGCTGCCAATATGGATGATGCGCTTGGCGTAAGCCTCCATCAGCGGCATGGCTTTCGCCATATCGGCATCAGCGCCGCCGCACATAATCGCCAATTGGCCGTTGACTGCTCCGGCTTCTCCGCCAGACACCGGCGCATCGACAAAGCCAACGCCGGATTTCCCCGCCAGTTCGGCAAGATCTTCTGCGCAGGCAGCGGAGGTCGTGGTGTGGTCAATATACAGACTGCTCGGGGCGGCGCTCGCCGCCATGGCGATGATCGCGGCACGGCCCACTTGTTTGGCATCATCATCATTGCCAACGCAGGCGCAGACAATTTCTTGTCCGGCCACCGCCTCGGCAATGGAGTTAGCAATTTCCCCTTGATGGGTCGTGGCCCATTTGCGGGCCTTGGCATCGGTCCTGTTCCACACTGTCACCTGATGACCGGCCTTGGCCAAATGCCCGGCCATCGGCGCGCCCATGACCCCTAAGCCGAGAAAGGAAACTTTGCTCATACTTCACCTCGTAAGAACGACAAAACCTAGTTGATCTCAGGACCATCGACATAAGATCCACCAACATATAAGAGCGGCTCGCCATCGCGATGATCATATTTCAGCACATGGCCAAGAAGGATCACGTGATCGCCAGCTTCGATCCGGTCAATGACTTTGCAGTCAAATGCCGCCATCCGCTGCTTCAAAATCGGCGCGCCGGTGATCCAAGTCTCAAACTCGCCCTTTTCAAAATCATGATTATCCTGCCGAGCGAAGCGAGCAGACACCTCCTGCTGGTCTTGGCGCAACACCGTGACAGCGTAATTATCGGCATCCATATAGGCATCAAAAACCCCCGACCGCTTTTCTATACACCACAAAACCAGAGGCGGTTCGAGCGACACCGAGGTGAAGGAATTGACGGTGATCGCAATCGGCTTGCCCTCAACCTTGCCCTTTTTGGGCGGCTGACAACTCACAATCGTGACCCCGGTGCCATAGCGGGAAAAGGCGCGTTTCAATGCGCGGAATGCATCAGCCATCAATCATCTCATTTCTTATGTTCACGTCGTCC
>JAZGEB010000172.1:0-5941 GCA_036478515.1 Parvularculaceae bacterium
GCGACATTGCATATTATCGATACAAACCATACAGCCCAATATGTCCTGTTATATCTACCAACATCAAAAACTTTATTTCAAGCTGACCATTATGGCGGGGAGTTCATCGATCAGGTCGCCCCTCTGAACAAGGGGTCGGTCAGGCTCCACAAAGAAGTTACCAAACTCGGCCTTGATGTTGAAAAACTGGTGTCAGCCCATAATCGAAAAATTGAAGACTGGGCTGCCTTCTCTCGCTCAGTGGCCGACTTTAAGTACACGCCCTGCCCGATGAAACGGAAAATATGTCGATAGGCTTTTGCAACTTCGCATCAGGCAGCTTATATGTTGCCTGATGACCTCCCACCGCTCAAATTATCTCGATACGCCAATTGATTTTGCCGTCTCCCCTGACCTGATTGAATATCAGGCGGCGGTCGCTTTTATGGAAGCGCGGGTCAGGGCGATCCAGACCGGCGCTGCCACCGAGCTAATCTGGTTTTTAGAACACCCGCCTCTCTATACTGGCGGAACGACCGCAAGCCAAACTGACTTGCTCGATGCCAACCGCTTTCCGGTCTATGCCACCAAGCGCGGCGGTCAATACACCTATCATGGTCCTGGCCAACGGGTCGCTTATGTGATGCTCGACTTGAATAAGCGGTGCAAGGATGTTCGCTTATTTGTCCAGGATTTAGAACGCTGCGTGATCACCACGCTCGATCAGTTTAATGTCAAAGGAGAGTTGCGCGAGGGCCGGGTTGGGGTTTGGGTTGATCGAACTCGCCCCGGCGGCAAGATGCATGAAGACAAGATTGCCGCCCTCGGCGTGCGCCTAAAAAAATGGGTCAGCTTTCATGGCTTGGCTTTGAATGTTGAACCAGATTTATCGCACTTTTCCGGCATCACCCCTTGCGGCATCGAGGAACCGGGCCTTGGGGTCACTAGCCTTGTTGATCTTGGTTTGCCGGTGACCATGGATGAGGCCGATGCGGCTTTGCGCAACGCCATCGAAAATATATTCGGACCGTTGCAAGAGGTGCCCGCACACGGATTAATTTCCTGATCTCGTTTATTGCTGGTCGATCAAGGCCAATATCGTAAAAGTTGGCACAAAGCCATCAATCTGGTCAGTCGGTTCAAGCATTTCCCAAGCTTGGGCGAGCCCAAGGGGGCCAAACATGATATAGGCGACAAACACCATCACCACATCAACCAACATGCCAAAACCAAACATCCGGCCAAGGGTGAAATCAACCAGATCAAGCACAATCGCCAGAATGAGTTTAGCCTTAACCCGGCCCCTCTTCTTGCTAACCCGCTTGGCCACTTACCTCACTCCTCATTCAAGGCTTTGCGCCCCCAACAAACTTTGTCACAGCTTCGAGAAATAAGTCAAACTGGTCATGATGCAACCAGTGTCCGGCCTTGGGCAGTGTGATAAATTCGGCTCGTTGAAACGGTTTGATCCGGCCATCTTCGCGCGGATCTGAGGCCCAACTGTCTGCGCCGCGCATCAGCAAAGTTGGCGCTGTAATCGCGGCGAATAATTTGCCATAATCATCCGGCGATGTCATCCAAACGGGATGAACAAAAGCCATCATCAGATCATATTTCCAGCGCCAGCCTTGGCTGTAATGACGGGCACCGTGGAGCGAGAGATGTCTGACGCGCTCATCAGACAAATTAGGATAGGCACTGGCCATGCGCACAACCATTTCTTCCGGGGTCTGATAAAATCGCGCCGCGCCCTGACCATGTTTCAGCAATTTCTCAACATAGCGGCCTAGGCGCTTGGCTGGCGGCGTCTCAAGATGGGTTTTGTGGGTTGCGGGAGACGCTCCAAGTCCCTCCATCGCAATCACGGATGCCACCCGGTCAGGCCTTATCGCGGCATAATTCAACACAATGATGCCGCCCAATGAATGGCCGATCAAATGCAGCGGCTTGGAAAACCCGGTTTTGGCAAGATCCTCAATAACCGCCGCCAAGTCAGCCACGAGCAAGGGGGTGTCATATCCCACGCCGACCGGCCAGCTGCTCTGCCCGTGCCCACGCAAATCCGGTGTGATGCAACAATAATCGTCAATCAACCCAGCGACCGTCCAATCCCAATTACGACAATGGTCTTTGCCGCCATGCAACAACAAAATCGCGGGCTTAGCCATATCCCCCCAAACAAGGTAATTAAGCGCTAAACCAGCGTGGCTTACGGTACATATTTTTGGCTTTACTTGAACAATATCAGGCAAAGCTGCGGTGGGATCGATCGGCGGTGTCAACTTGGTCATATCCGTGTATGTGCCAGACTCTGGGGTCGCTGTCGCTGATTTGATGCAGTTTAACCTGGCGGAAACCCACCCCGCGCGCACGTGACAAAAAGGCCACGAAGTTGGTAAATGTCCTTGAAAAGTCAAGGACTATTTGACTCTTCCCCGCAACCGCCATAGTCGAACCCTATCGGGGACTGCCGGATGCGGCATCGTGATCAATCCAAAAAAATTGACCACTCGTAAGTAAGACATCCAACGCACCTTCCGATCTATCTGTTGCAAAATAGATAGAGCCCTTCGACGCATTGCTAATCCTTGGCGGGAGCTCTTGCGTTACAAATATGAGCGACCCGCCATTGATCTGGTGGAGGCCCAGCCTCTGCCCTCTAATATGCAAGAATTATTTTATGCGTTTTGAAGACCTCGGCCTTGAGCCGAAACTCCTGAAAGCTGTCACTGAAGCGGGTTATGAAACCCCGACACCTATCCAGGCAGAAGCCATTCCCGAAGCCCTTAAAGGCAAGGATATTCTAGGCATCGCCCAAACCGGGACCGGCAAGACCGCAAGTTTTGTCCTGCCAATGATCGACCGCTTGGCTAAAGGCCGAGCCAAAGCGCGAATGCCGCGCTCGCTGATTATTACGCCGACCCGCGAACTCGCCGCGCAAATTGCCGAGAGCTTCGAGAAATACGGCAAATATCATAAATTAAGCATGGCGTTGTTAATTGGCGGGGTCTCTTTTGGTGATCAGGATGCCAAACTGACCAGAGGCGTAGACGTATTAGTCGCCACCCCGGGCCGGCTGCTCGATCATTTTGAGCGCGGCAAGCTGTTGCTCAACAATGTCCAAGTGATGGTTGTGGATGAAGCCGACCGGATGCTTGATATGGGGTTCATTCCTGATATTGAACGGATTTTTAAACTCACCCCGTTCACAAGACAGACTTTGTTTTTCTCCGCCACAATGCCGCCGGAAATCACTCGGTTGACAGAGAAATTTCTCTCTGCGCCAACCCGTATCGAAGTGGCCAAGCCCGCAACCGCTGCGCAAACCATCACGCAAAAAATTGTCCGGCTTCCCAATGGCAATGATAAAACAAAGCGCGATGTCTTACGTAAACTGATTGACCACACCAAGGTTCAAAATGGCATAATTTTTTGCAACCGCAAAAAAACCGTCGATGTTGTTGCCAAGTCATTGCAAAAGCACGGGCTCAATGCCCGGCCGATCCATGGGGATTTGGCACAAGCCTATCGGACAGAGACCCTGCAAGGATTTCGCGATGGCGAGATTAGCTTGCTCGTTGCCTCAGATGTTGCTGCGCGCGGGCTGGATATCCCAGAAGTTTCCCATGTGTTTAATTTTGACGTCCCGATTCATTCCGATGATTACGTCCACCGGATTGGCCGCACCGGCCGGGCCGGACGCGAGGGTTATGCCGTCATGTTGGTGGCGCCAAGCGACAAAAAAGCACTCGACGCTGTTATGCGCACGATCGGTGTGGAAGATATTGCGGAAGAAGATCTTGGTGATTATCTCGAAAACCTACCAACAATGACGGAGCGCAGCCCGCGCAGCAGAGGTCAACGCAAAGAACGTGGCGGTCGCGATCGTAAGCCATCGGATGACGTGAAAAGCGAGACCAAAGCAACAGAAGAAAAGCCAAAGCGTCGCAATCGCGAGCGTCCCAGCGCCGATGACCAACCAAAGCGAGCAGCAAAATCACGCGATACCGGGCGCGAAAACAATGACGCACGCGACCGCCCCAAAGGCCGCCGTGATGACCTTGGCGAGAACAAGACCGTCGGTTTAGGCGAGCACATGCCGGCATTTTTACAAGTTGAGCCTAAATAAACCTGTTTTGAGTGGAACAGAATTGCACTGAAATATGCGCGATATTAACCACCCAAGATGCTAGGAGCTAACCCCCCTCATTCGTTAGGGGGTGGTTGCCCGATTACAGCCACATTTATTTTACTTTTTTTAAGATTGGTTAATCATCTGTTTACGTTGTTTTAACTCACAACCGTTCCCAGCAATGTCATGTTCTTATTGTTCTTTTGACAAAAAGACCAAATTTGTCGCAATTTTACGACAACTTATAAGAGAATTTATCTCAAAACCGACCCTTTAAATTAGACCTTCTTTCAATGCCTGTGGCGTATTTGTGGCATTGGAAATTTTGCGCAGGTAAACCGCAATTGTTTGGGAGAGATGCAGGTGGGACAAAGGGCGATGAATCTTGAAGGGCTGTTGCGAGCTCTAAATGCGGCGAATATATCATTGACGCCCCATAATATTGAGTTGTGGAAATCCCACTTGGAAGGTCGACTGCCCGCTTTATCTTTCGATATCGACCAGTATTATCGCCAGAATGGCGAACTCACCGATGAGTATTGTACCGATCTACACGAAAAATACTTTCCGTACACGATGGTAGAAACAGATTTACGTGAAAAAATGCTAGCCCTATGTTCCTCTGTAGATGAACAAATTTATGCCTTGTCAGTGACGCTGGAAGAAAAATCACAGCACAATGGTAGCCTCTCCATTGAGGCAGAAACTGCCCGCTTGCAATATTTACTGCAATCCCTTGGAACATTAACAAAGACAGTTCGCAACCAATCTGATGAGGTCACCCGAACTATATCATCAGCAAGAGAAGATTTGTCTTCCCTACGCAGACTAAAGTCACAGTCATGGCCGCCATCATCTCTTGATATAACCACCGGCGTTTTATCTCGCGTGACATTGGAAAAAGAATTATCTGATTGGACATACGCTACCACGAAATCCAAACGGGCTTTGGCTATTATTAATATTCGCTTGAACGAGCGTAGGCTGAGTGCCCTGCCCGGAGCTGAAGCAAATGAAATTCTCTTTGCCGCAGCCAAGTTGATTAATGAAAATATAAAAGGTAGCGACGAACTATGCCGGTTTGACACAGCCAGCTTTGCTATAGTGCTTCCCATGACGCGGCTTGCCGCTGCGGATATTTTGGGGGAAAAGATCAGGGCCGCTTTCTCCGCGGCGGCCCTGATCACACAACTTCATGATGAGGGCCAGCCTGCCTATATAGGCGTATCCTCATTTCAAGCACCAGAAACACCTTCAGAGTTTTTACGACGGGCTGCGACTTATGCTGCCTTTGCGGAAAATAATGATCTGAAAGTCGTAATTTGCGAAGATAGCCCTGAGTTAAACGACTTCAGAGTGGTTGGGTAACGAAGTATATAAATATTGGCTTTTACAAAAGCTTTTACTCGGCCATTTCAACCCGTGTACACGATCCCGATATCGGGTTGCCGACGACTTGTCGGCTTTTCCAATGATCGACTGCTTTGAGGCAAGTTTCTTCAGTGTCGAAAGTGCCCAGGGCATGACATCGGTCTGGATCGCCATTTGGTATCGGGCTCAAATAACCGCACCCATTCCAGAGGCTCTCTTCAGCCTTGATGGAGACATCTTCTGCGCTTTTCGAGCCGCTGAGAATTGGCGGGGTATTTCGGCTGAGGCAGGATGTTAGCAACATCCCGGCTAAAAAAGGGATCAATAGGGTCCGTATAAATAGCATTCAAGTCTCTCCCGTTGCTAAGCCTTTGATCACTTGACCTTAGACTGGATCAGACCAAACTGCCAGTTCATTACCGGCCGGGTCTTTGAAATGAAACCGTCGCCCGCCGGGGA
>JAZGEB010000173.1:0-2886 GCA_036478515.1 Parvularculaceae bacterium
AGTCGCCAGCGCGTCGCTATCAGACAGGTCTGCGCCGCCCTGCCAATAGGCGGCGAGCAGCGCTTCGACCAGATCGCTTTGCTGATTGGTCTCATGGGCCCAACGGATCAACCGAAGGGCATCGCCGGTATGGGGAATGCGCTTAGGCGTATCCGGGTCAAGATCAAGGGTTGCTTCTTTAGCGCCTTGCAACAAGGCGGTGCGCGCAGCGGCTCGTTTGTCCGCGGTTGGATAAATCTTCGATAAGCGCAATTCGCGATCAAGCCCCCCAAGCGGCACATCCGGCGTCAGCATGAACGGGCGATAGCGCACCACAAGGGTGTAATTGAACGACAAAGCCATGATGGCCCGGTCCAGCGCCCGCTTACCGACATAACACCACGGGCAGACTGGATCGAGCACCATGTCGATCACGAGCAGGGGACGTTCAGCGGTTCCGGCGGGCAAGTCATTGTCTGTTGGGTTGGTCATGAAAAGGGGTTTAGGGCGAATGGCGCAATAGGGGAAGGGGTCTCACATAAGTGGGGTTCATCAATAGACATCGCGCAAATAATTTTTTTGTTTTTTCATCCGCGTCACATAGTCAATCGCCGCGTCTTCGCCCTGGCTGCTTTCTTGGGCAATAATCCCGTGCAACGTCTGGTCGACATCTTTGGCCATGCGGGTGGCGTCGCCGCAAACATAAAATGCGGCGCCTTGCTCAAGCCAGTCATAAATCTCTTTAGCCTGTTCCATCATCCGGTGCTGGACGTAGATTTTCTGTTCTTGATCGCGCGAGAAGGCTGTGTCGAGCTTGGTCAGGACACCGGTTTTTTGCCAGCCTTGGAGCTCATCTTGATAGATGTAATCATGCTCTACATGTTGATCGCCGAAAAACAGCCAGTTCTTCCCGGCTGCGCCGGTGGCGGCGCGGTCTTGCAAGAATGCCCGAAAAGGCGCGATGCCGGTGCCGGGGCCGATCATGATCACCGGCGTGGTCGGGTCCTGCGGCAAGCGAAAATTTTTGTTCGGCTGGACGAAAATCCCGGCTGCGGCGTGGCCCTGTTCTTGGCCTTGCAAAAATCCCGAACACACCCCGCGATGGTCACGGGCCTGAGCGTGATACTTCACGGTCGCAACGGTCAGGTGGATGGCGTCCGGTGCGGCTTTTGGCGACGAGGCAATTGAATAGGCGCGGTGCTGTAATGGTTTCATCAAATCAGTGAATTCAGCAGCGCTGAAAGTTGCCGCCTCATAAAGACGCAAGAGGTCCAACGTGTCTTTAGACCATAAAAAGTCGTCAATCTGTTCCTTGTCACCATTAGCGATAAGGCGATCAAGCTCATCATCGCCAGCGCGGGTGGCAAGGGCGCGCAGAAATTCCTTATTCGGTGTCGAGACTTCCAAACCAGTTAAGAGCAGGTCTTGCAGGGCTTGGCCTTGAATGTCGGTCTCCGGTGTTGCGCCCAGCGCGGCGATAATATCCGTCACCAGCCCCGCATCATTGACGGGCATGACCCCGAGGGCGTCGCCTGCGTGATAGTCAATGCCGCTGTCGCGCAGGGAAAATTCATAATGGACTATTTCCTTGGCTGAGCCAGAACCAGAAAGACGCTTATTGGTTTGGATCATCGCCGCATACGGATTTTTACGGTTCCATTTCGATTTTGTTGACACTGCTTTGCCTGATTTAACTTTAATCCCAGCCACCGGAACTCCGGCAGCGGGGGCGTCGGCTCCAAATTTGGAAATTTCGGGCAAGATGGTCTCGATCCAGGTCGCCGCTACGTCCTCATAATCGATATCGCAATCAACCCGGGCTGCAATCCGCTTTGCGCCTAATTGTTCAAACCTCAAGTCAAGTAATTTACCGGCTTCGCAATAGAAATCATAAGACGTATCGCCCAAAGCGAGCACGGCAAAATGGGTATTTTCCAGCCTTGGCGCATCAGCTGCGCGCAACCCGTCCCAGAATATTTCGGCATTGTCGGGCATCTCGCCTTCGCCATAGGTAGAACATATAATCAGGATACGGTCCATCTTTGGTAAACCATCAATTTCGACATCATCAAGCGCGCGCATATCAGCCTGCAACCCAAAGCTCGCTGCACTGCTGGCAATATCCTGACATAAGGTTTCGGCATTCCCGGTTTGGGTGCCGTAAAAGACATGAACGGTGTTTAGGGAGGTCTCGGGCTTGTCTTTCTCGATCAAAGGCGAGGTTAATCCGGCGAGATAGCCAGCTAAAAAGGAGCGCTGTTGTTTTGAAAACGGCGCATCCTCCGGGATGTTCAATGGTTTTGGTAAAAGGTCGGTTAGCGGATTACTCATTTATCTCTAGCCCGCCTGTTGATTTGGCTGCCGAGCAATATCCAGCGTGGCTTCGCGGGCAAACATTTCTTCAAAGCTTGGCAGATTTTTCATGCGCTCGCGATTGCGTCGATCTGAGCGAATGATCCAGCCATAGGTGGATGTGGAATGCATCCCCAACACATCCCGGCGCGATAGCGAATATTTGAAGTCGCGCAAGCGCTTGTCCGATAGCAGCGTCGCGAGCTCTTCATCGGTATAAGAGACTAAGGCAGCCCGGGCATATTTCATCAATTGCTGCATCAGACCAAAATCTTCGGTCAGGATCAATTTGCGCATACCCTTTTTAACCGAAGCTCTATCAGCTTCATGTCTGCCTTTCAGCTTGGTCATCGCCAAGCTTTGCGCCATATGTTGCACGGTGTAACTATTGAGCAGAATATAGAGGTCCTCCCCGGGATTGCTGAGGTCCGGCACAGCGCCGTTCAATACCGGCACGCCATCGCGATAGGCAATTTTGAATTTTCGCAATTGGTGCTGGCACAAAGCAGTGGCCATCTCTTCAAGCATGGCTTTGCGTGGTTTTTCTTGGGCGAT
>JAZGEB010000174.1:0-2092 GCA_036478515.1 Parvularculaceae bacterium
AAGCGATAATAAGGATCGGCAGATAAGGCCGGTACCGCTTCTTCGGGCGGATTGAAAACGTCCTCCCCAAAGATAATATCGAGAACCGGGATAACACCATAGAGGAGGATCAACGGTCCGAGGGTCCAGATCAAATTTCCAGTGGCGAGGAAGCGGGCGATGAAGAAAAAGGGGAGTAATCCAAAGGCAGGGGTTAGCAGCCAGAGCCAACGCTTGCCATCACGATAGGAAAATTGCGTCCCGTCTTCCCGGTCAATGAGATAGGCCATCTATAGCTCCTGAACGACGTGCAGTCGCAAGAATATGCGCTATGGTGGAGCTTGTCCACAACGCCCCGGCCATAGCCACCCGCGCAATAGTGCGATAGGGATTTTCACGCGAAGCCAAGAGATGGAGTGCATTTGCGATGAGCCTGTTCCCGAGCCTGCCTGAAACCCCGCATCTGGCGGATGTGTTCAAAGCGTTTCCTTCGCAAGTGAAGTCTTTGCTCGCCTATCATGATGAATTATTGCGCGGTGAGAGCCCGCTCACTGTCGCCGAACGCGAGTTGATCGCCACATATGTTTCGGGCCTCAATGCGTGTTCTTTTTGCTTTGGCGCGCATCGGCTATATGCTAATGTCTTCGGCATTACCGATGAAGTTATCGATGCGTTGATGGTAGATATCACGACCGCCCCGGTTGCGGACAAATTAAAACCGCTCTTGCATTATGTCCGTAAGCTGACAAACCTACCGGCGCAGCTTGTAGATGCTGATGCTGAGCTTGTTTATGCCGCGGGTTGGGATGAGCGCGCGCTGTATGATGCGATCCAAGTATGTGCTTTGTTTAATTTCATGAACCGGATCATCGAAGGCACCGGTGTCAGTTTTGATTATGCGGCCAACCCCCCTTCGGACGAAGAAATGGCGCTACGCAAAACTAGAACTTATTCAGATTTTGGCCGTGAGATTGGCCTCGACGATTAGGCGCGAGATGGACCCCACGGGTCTTGCCCGTGGGGAGCGGTTTTTCTAAGCTGATCTATCGACCCCTCACCCGCTCGGTAAAGCTCGCTGGCCTCTCCCAAGGGAGAGGCAATTGTTACAAGCACCGTCCTTCGCCTCTCCTTTGGGAGAGGCACAAATTTTTCTTAAAATTTGGGTGAGGGGCCAAGATACCCGCCCAAAACCAAATCACTCAATTCCATATCCCGTCATCCCGAACTTGTTAAACGCGTTTTCGCGCAGCGAAACGCGTGGCGGCAGTCGTATCGAAGATACGACGAGAGCCCGGGATGACGGTTTTTTTGAGAAGCGCACAAATTTAACCCAACCAATCGCGGGCGGCAAAGCTTGCTTTTTTTTCGTGACTATTCGATTGTCCAGACAGGAGACCACCATAGGAAAGCCTACCCCATGGCCAAAGCTGACAAAATCAACAAAGTCGTCCTCGCTTATTCTGGCGGGCTTGATACATCGGTGATCTTAAAATGGCTGCAAGTCGAATATGACTGTGAGGTCATCACCTTTACCGCGGATTTGGGCCAAGGCGAAGAGCTCGAGCCTGCCCGGCGCAAGGCCGAGAAGGCTGGCATAAATCCAGCAGATATTCATATCGAAGATTTGCGCGAAGAGTTTGTCCGTGATTTTGTCTTTCCGATGTTCCGCGCCAATGCGGTGTATGAAGGCTTATATCTGCTTGGCACCTCAATCGCCCGGCCCTTGATTGCCAAGCGCTTGGTTGAAATTGCCCATGCGACCGGCGCCGATGCGATCGCGCACGGCGCAACCGGCAAGGGCAATGATCAGGTTCGCTTTGAACTCAACGCCTATGCCCTCAATCCGATGATCAAGGTGATCGCGCCGTGGCGCGAATGGGAGCTCACCAGTCGCAGCAAATTAATTGATTTTGCTGAGGCACATCAAATCGAAGTGCCCAAGGACAAGCGCGGCGAAGCACCGTTTTCAGTTGATGCAAATCTGCTGCACACCTCATCGGAAGGCAAAGTGCTAGAAGATCCGGCCGTGCCCGCCCCGGATTATGTTTATATGCGGACAGTTGACCCGGTTGATGCGCCTGACACGCCAGAGGTGATCGAAGTTGGATTTGAA
>JAZGEB010000175.1:0-3003 GCA_036478515.1 Parvularculaceae bacterium
TCAGAAGTGAGTTAAAAATGAGCCAAGATACAGCCCAACGTAAAATGGATGAACTCCTGCCAAATGAAGCGCGTGATGCGCTGGCTGAGGCGCTTGACGTCGAGGTTGAAGAGCAGGTCGAAGAGGCAGGTGACGCGGCAGATGAGGGTGAGATTGTCTCGCTTCAGGATGCCGAAGAGATTGATCTTTCTGAGCTGGATGAAAACCCATTTGCAGCGGCGGCAGAGTTCGCGACCCATGTGCGGATGACCGAGGCGTTGCTCTTTGCCGCGGCTGAACCGCTCGATATCAAGACCATTGCCGGGCGTCTGCCGGACAATGCCAAGGTTGAAGAATGTCTTGAAGGGCTTCAACAGCAATATGAGAACCGCGGCGTAACCCTCAAGAAACTAGGCAAAAAATGGTCTTTTGTGACATCACCTGAAGTTGCTCATGTGCTGGTTAAACAACAGCTTCAACCCAAAAAACTGTCTAGAGCCGCCTTGGAGACCCTATCGATAATTGCCTATCACCAACCTTGCACTCGCAATGATATTGAAGAAGTGCGCGGGGTGGCGGTGTCGAAAGGCTCGCTCGATTTATTGCTTGAAATCAACTGGATCAAGCTAAGCGGGCGCCGCGATGATGTCCCCGGCCGGCCTTTGCTTTATGGCACCACGGAAGAGTTTCTCGAGCAATTTGGCCTCGAGAATGTCTCGCATCTACCGGGCATGGCAGATTTGAAAGCCGCCGGCTTGCTTGATGCACGTCTGCCACCAGACTTCAAAATCCCGACCCCGAGCTCTGAAGATGGCACTGATGATGGGGCCAATGATCCGGTAGAAACTGAGTTTATGCAGGATTTTGGCGCCGAAGAGGAAGATGACATCCAAGCTGGTCTTGACGAATTGTTGGTTGCGGCGGATGAGGCAGCGGATATCGAGCCGCAGGACGACGAAACTTAAAATTTGCGAATTCCCCCATCGATCGCTACATGTAAGAAGAAATAAGCATTTTGAGAGGCTGACCCATGGGTGCTGTAGGACCTTGGCAAATTATATTAGTATTGGTGCTGGCGGTGCTGCTCTTTGGCGGCCGGGGCAAAATCTCTGCGATCATGGGTGATTTTGCCAAAGGAATTAAGTCCTTCCGCAAAGGCCTTGAAGATGAAGAGAAATCTATCGAGGACAAGGCCGCTCTGGACGCGGAAGTTGAGTCTAATCGTCACAAGCAGGACGCTAAAAAGTAGCCGCGCCAGCTAGTCCTTGCGGGATGCTCCTCGGAGAGCCGGATGATACCACAATTAGGATTTCTTGAACTGATTGTCCTTGCTGCCTTGGCGCTGGTGGTGGTCGGGCCAAAGGATTTGCCGCGGCTGATGAATGGCATCGGCAAGTTTTTGGCCCAAGCCAAAGCCATGGCCAATGAATTTCGCGCTGGCTTCGATCAGATGGCACGAGAAGCTGAGATCGATGAGATGCGCAAAGAAATTGATGCCTTGCGCGAACTGAATCCGTTAAACGAGATCAAACAGGCTGCCGAAGAGGCGGTTTCTCCGTTGTCGCGTGAGAAGGATCGAGGTCACGTCAGCCCAGAAGACGAAGATCCGTTTTTTCCCGCTGACCCCCCCGACATGCCCGCCGATGCGCAAGTTCAAATCGGCGATATCAAACCCGGGAAATCTGATACATGAGCATCGACGAGCCAACAGATGCCAATGAGGATGGCATCCCGCCTGACATTATCGATGATGCAGCGCTGGATGCGGTGCGTGATTTGGACGATGACACCGCCGATGATAAAGATGGGGAGATCAATGCCAGTCGGGCGCCGCTGATGGATCATTTGATCGAGCTGCGCAAACGGCTAATCGTCTCGATGATTGCTCTTTTTGTCGCGTTTATTGGCTGTTTTGTGGTCTCTATTCCGATGTATAATTTTCTGGTGATCCCATTTGAGCGTTCAGCCGAACAAGCCGGGATTGAACCGACCTTATATTTTGCGCCATTGGAATTCTTCTTTACCCGGATTAAATTGGCCTTGATGGGCGGCTTTGTCCTGACCTTCCCAATCATCGCCAGAGAGATTTATTTGTTTGTCTCGCCCGGATTATATAAAAATGAAAAGCGCGCGGTGCTGCCGTTTTTACTGTCGATGCCGGTCTTATTCACCGCCGGGGCCGCGCTGGTCTATTTCATGATCATGCCATTTTTGATGAATTTTGTCATGGGTATGGAGCAAGGTGCAGGCGGGGCAAGCGACGCGGTCAAAATCGAATTGCTGACCAAGGTGGGCGAATACCTCAGTCTGATCACAACCTTGATTATGGCGTTTGGTTTCGCTTTTCAATTGCCTGTGGTGCTGGTGTTGCTAGCGATGGCGGGGATTATTGGCCCGGCGGGCTTGGAGAAAAATCGCCGTTTTGCGATTGTCGGTATTTTTGCAATCGCCGCTTTCCTGACGCCGCCAGATCCGATGAGCCAAATTGCGCTCGGGTTGACGATTTTCGGGCTCTATGAAATTTCCATATTGGCGGTGAAAATCGTGGTCAAAAAGCAAAATGCAGAAGCGGTTGCCACCGCCGAATAAGACCTCTTTTTAATCTCGAAAGTTTTTATATTGGAAGGGTTGCTCTAATTTGAGCCCTTTGACGAAGGCGATCACCTCTTGCAAATCATCGCGCTTCTTGCCGGTGACACGTAATTCTTCGCCTTGAATGGCGACTTGGACTTTCAGTTTTGCGCTTTTGATTTGTTTGACGATCTTTTTCGCCAGCTCTTTTTCGATGCCTTGTTTGACCAGCACATTCTGACGCACGGATTGGCCCGCGGCCTGTTCAACTTTTTGATAATCGAGCTGACCCGGCTCGATGCCGCGTTTTTGCATATTGCCTTGCAACACTTCTTTGACCTGTTTCAATTTGAGGTCATCATCAGCATGAATGGTCAATACGCCATCTTGATGTTCAACTTTAGAATTTGAGCCTTTGAAATCATAGCGCGTGGCAATTTCTCTGGTGACATT
>JAZGEB010000176.1:0-4228 GCA_036478515.1 Parvularculaceae bacterium
ACATCGCTTGGCTATTCGGCCCTCGGCATGGCTCAGTTGGCGGGGAGTGCGGTAAAATATATCGCAGCACGCAAAGGCAATTTAGCGGTTAGTCCAACCCAAGGCTGCGGGTTTATTAAATCCCACCCTGAAGCCCCGAAACCGGATATCCAATTGCATTTTCTCCCGGGCATGGCCGATGATCATGGTAAAGAGCGGTTTATGGGCGAGCAAGGGGTGATGCTTCATGCGTGTTGTCTCTACCCAAAGTCCAGAGGGACGTTGCGTTTGCATTCCACTGATCCGTTAATCCAACCCGATATTGATCCAAATTATCTATCCCGCAGTGAAGACTGGGATGTGATGATCGCAGCGTGCAAAGCGGCCTTTCGAATTTTACGCCAACCCGCCTTTGATGATATCAGGCTGAGCATGCGGGTGCCTTTGGACCGTCCGCAAAATGATGATGGCTGGCGGGCAATTATTCGCGCCCGAGCCGAGACGATTTATCATCCTGTTGGGACGTGCAAAATGGGTCACCCCAAAGACCCGCTTGCGGTGACCAATAATGCGGGCCGTGTATTTCGGACCAAGGGCCTGCGCGTGGTCGATGCTTCCTTGATGCCTTTGCTGATCGGCGGCAACACCAATGCACCAACCATCATGATGGCTGAAAAAATCGCTGATCACATGCTCAAAACCGCTTAGTCGACGTGGCTGGCCGAAAATTACGGCTGTATTTTGGTTAACGCGCCATAAATTCGCCTGTATGTGGCGGCACCAATAGGCGGCAAGGGGGTCGGTCACCTGCCGTTGGGGCAGGCCGATCAAATTCTCCATGAAGGGATCATACGACATGAATAAGATACTGACATCACTCATCGCTCTGGTTTTTGGCCTGGCCATGACGGCCTGCGCCTCCACCAGCTATGACGAACCAGTCACCGAGGCACCTGTTGCTGAAAAAGCCACAGACGCACCGGAAGCTTTGGAGCCAACCACAGATGTGGTCGAAGACGTTGTTGACGATATGGTTGAAGAAACCGAAGAAGTTGTCGACGAATTTGTCGAAGAAGATGACGAGCCAATTTACAAATAGATTTGGCTATTCGATATCAAGAAACCCGGTTCTGTTTGGACCGGGTTTTTTTATGGCGTTAAAACCCCAACAAACAAGTTGCGAGCCGGGTGCTGCTCGTGAATAGTCATCTCGCCACCTTTTTGTTCGATCCCATGTGATAAGCCCCGACAATATGCGCCATGCTTTTCTGATTTTTTATTGCTGTCTTGCGCCGCTATTACTGACTTTAAACCCGTTCCAATTTCAAACCCAGATCGGCGGCTGGGAAGCCGAGATACAGCTCAAAGATATCGCCCAAAATATCTTGCTCTTCTTGCCGGTTGGCGCAGCGATCTGGCTGGTGACAAAGCGCGGCATCATAAGTGTTTTTGCTGCTGGCTTCGCCCTCAGCCTACTGATTGAAACCTTGCAGCTCTTCCTTATTGGCCGCAATTCAAGCCTGATTGATCTGGGGGCCAATAGTCTTGGTGCCTTAGCGGGCGGGTTTTTGGCCATGAGATTGGTCCAAAGCGCGCGCGATGAAGACCTGTTGGGGCTTTCTTTCATGATCTTGCCGGCGGCGTGGATCATCGCTTTGCGGGTCCTTAACAATCCCAATCATGGCGTCTTGATGGTGCCGCTTTGTGTTGCGCTGGTCGCTTTACTGACGATCGGGCTGACCAACACCCGCGTTGCCATCACAATCGGCTATTGCGGTTTATTGATTATCGCGCTGGCGGTGATGTCGCCGCTTGGGGCGGGTCTGGCGATTGGGGCGACGGGCTTGAGTATTTGGGCGATGCCAAAATTCACCCAGACAAATCAAGCAAGAGCCTTGGTTGTCGCGCTCGGACTGACAGTGCTGGGCGTCGTGGCGGCCAGTGGCATTTGGAATATTGGCGATGCCCCCCGGCCGTGGCGGGTCTCGACTAATTTGCGCTGGATGGAACTCCTTTTTGTGCTGGTGCCGTTTATGTCCGCAGCAAAATGGCTGCGGCAAAACGTAAGCTGATCGCGCCTTTCAAAACCGCTGACTTACCCTTATATGTGGTGCCCAAGAGAAGGATTGCCCATGTCGCTTACCAAGATGTCCAGCGCGCAGATATTGCCGACAAAAACGCAAGATGATCCCGCTCTGGTTGCGCCCGAGGCCTGCGTCAGCATGGACCAGGTGCGTGCCGGGATTGATGCTGTGGATATTGAATTGGTCGCTTTGATCGCCCGGCGAACGCTCTATATCGAGGCCGCCGCGCGGATCAAAGCGGGCCTGGATGAGGTGCGGGTGCCTTGGCGGATCGAGGATGTGGTCACCAAAGTGCTGGCTGAGGCCCGCAAAATGGGGCTTTCGACCCGGCTCGCTGAGCCAGTTTGGCGCGAACTTATTGAGCAATCGATCCGTCATGAAGGCGAAGTGATGCAAAAGACAAGAAAAGATGAGCTATAATAGGTAATATACTCAGTATGTTACGCGACTTTTCTGCAATTTATCCAAAAATCAGTTAATCTCCTTTGACCTTCGCGCCGAACGGGTCATATTTATTGAGAATTTTCAGCAACTTCCAAAATAGAGGGGAAGAACTCATGAACAAGAATGAATTTATTGACCGCATCTCAGACCTATCAGGCCTGAACAAATCAGAAAGCGGCAAAGCCGTTGATGCCGTTTTTGATACGATCACGGAAACATTGAAAAAAGGCGACGAAGTACGCCTCGTCGGCTTCGGCTCATTTTCAGCTGTGAAGCGCAAGGCCCGCGAAGGTCGTAACCCGCGCACCGGCGAGACCATCCAGATCAAAGCCTCAATCCAGCCAAAATTCTCTGCTGGCAAAGGCCTGAAAGACGCCCTTAATTAAGGCCCGTCTTACCTGATATAAAAAACCCTCGGGCTGGTCATAGCACTGAGGGTTTTTTTATGCGAAGTGGTGGTTGGTTCTTAATTTCTATCGACCCCTCACCCGCCCGCGAAGAGCTCACTGGCCTCTCCCAAGGGAGAGGCGAAGAAGAGCACTGATTTCCTCTCCCACCCCTTTTTCTTGGGAGAAGAGGCACAAATTTTTCTTAAAATTTGGGTGAGGGGTCGCGCTATCAACTATTCTCCCGTCATCCCGAATTTATTTCGGGATCTCACAAGATGAAGGGCGGTCCTTGCCTCACAAGATCCCGAAACAAGTTCGGGATGACGGTTTGCATTTGTTCGGGATGACGCTCTCAAAGCCATGAAGAAGCTCGAGATCGGCGTTTTTACGGGCTGTGGCGCGGGGGGACTGGCAACAAGTGAGCAGGGAAGTCATCAATAGTGATCGGGTTGAGGGGGATGTTTTCCGGCTGCTCGCTGATCCGCCAGCGATGCTTGATCCGTATGACCCCCGGGTCATCAGTGCGGCAATAGACTATGCTGATTATCGCAAAGACGAAGATAAACGACTGCGCCATGATTATCCCAAAATAGACTTTCACGGGCTGTTGCCACATCATAAAGGCCCTTGCCATGAGCCCAAGACTTGCTCAGACTTGGGTCTATTAGCCACGCCAGAAGCAACAAAAATGGGCCCGGAAAATGACGCAACTTGATGAGACGCAAGCGCCGGTGAAGAAGGGGTATCGGACTTATGTGCTCGTCCTTTTAACTTTGGTCTATGCGTTTAATTTTGTTGATCGCCAGATCATCGGCATCCTCTCGCCCTTCATCAAGGAAGATCTTGGGCTTGATGATGCGCAGCTGGGGTTTTTAAAAGGTCTGGCCTTTGCGATTTTTTATACCATTATGGGTATCCCAATCGCATGGCTCGCCGACCGCTATAACCGGGTGACGATTGTCTCAATCTCGTTAGCCCTTTGGAGCTTGTTCACGGCGCTGTCGGGCAAAGCAAGCAATTATACCACGCTGGCTTTGGCGCGGATTGGTGTCGGTGTTGGTGAAGCCGGGGGCTCGCCGCCATCCCATTCAATCATATCTAATCTGTATGCCCCCGAAGAGCGCAGCCGCGCGCTGGCGATCTATGCTTTGGGTATTCCGATCGGCATCATGCTGGCTTATTTTGCTTCAGCTGGGATTATTTTTGGCATGGTCACGGGCAAAATTTCTGCTGCTGCCTCGCCTTGGCGCATGGTCATGCTTGCGGTGGGCCTGCCGGGCATTGTGTTGGCCGTGTTGTTACGATTGACCGTTCGCGAACCCGTGCGGCCGG
>JAZGEB010000177.1:0-3806 GCA_036478515.1 Parvularculaceae bacterium
CGATCGGGCTCGGATGAACACCGCCTGCGACCAACCCGGCAATATGGGCCATGTCGACCAGCAACATCGCACCGACCTTATCCGCCACAGCACGAAATCTGGCAAAATCAATCACTCTGGAATAAGCCGATCCGCCAGCGATAATCAGTTTTGGTTGATGCTGGACCGCCAAAGCTTCAAGCGCTTCATAATCGATTAAATGTGTCTCAGGATCGA
Organism: Parvularculaceae bacterium; assembly: GCA_036478515.1. GTDB lineage: Bacteria > Pseudomonadota > Alphaproteobacteria > Caulobacterales > Parvularculaceae > CALLVA01. The sequence continues at coordinate 217 of JAZGEB010000177.1, forward strand.
CAGAATAATGTTGCGCCGCAAACCACTTGCCTGATTGATTGACCTTGCTGCCATGGGTCAAATGGCCACCCGCTGATAGGTCCATGCCTAAAAATGTGTCCCCCGGTTTCAGCAGCGACATGAACACAGCTTGGTTTGCCTGACTGCCGGAATGCGGCTGGACCACAGCATATTGGCAGCCAAAAAGTCGCTTTGCACGATCAATCGCCAGTGTTTCGGTTTGGTCGACAAATTCGCAGCCACCATAATAGCGCCGCCCGGGATAGCCTTCAGCATATTTGTTGGTCAAAACCGAGCCTTGTGCCTCCAGCACCGCTTGCGAGACAATGTTTTCAGAGGCGATTAGCTCTATCTGCTCTTGCTGGCGCCGGGTTTCGAGCTCAATCGTTTTATGGACATCCGGGTCCGCTTCGCCGAGCGACCGGGTGAAAAACCCGTCGGGTGTATCATAAGAAGTCTCTAGCTCATGTGCCACGGCGCTATTCCTTACACTATATATAGAGTTGCTCAAGGTTCTATACCGCTGTCTTCAAGCGGGGACAATGGCTAATCACTGGGCGTATTAATGGACGTGTCATTGGGCCTTATCATGCCTACAAACCCAACATGAGACAAATTGTCCTTACTTCATTAATGAAATTTGTTTGTAGATTATATCTATTCAGTAATGACTGATGACCGCACTTGTTATTAGAAATTGTCGTCGCTATGACTGCCTTATCTGTTGGATAAATTCTAGTAGATAGTGACCACCCAGCCCCAACTAAAAAAATAAAATCATCATGACGGCTGGCTCTTTAACACATGGAGGATCTCCCCTGATGTCTAACTCTGACGACACACCTTATGAAATGAATGAAGCGTTGCATTTAGCAACAGATATTGTTGCTGCATATGTCAGCAATAATAAAGCAACTGCCAGCGACATTCCTGAATTGTTGCAAACCACTTATGCGACATTGCAAGCGCTCAATTCAAAAGATGCAACAGCTCAATCGATTAATCAAAAACCGGCAGTGCCAATTAGTAAATCAATCACCAAAGACTACATCATTTGTCTTGAAGATGGCAAAGAATTGAAAATGTTGAAGCGCTATTTGCGTTCGCAATATGGCATGTCCCCGGATGATTACCGGCGCAAATGGGGCCTGCCTGCGAGCTACCCGATGGTCGCGCCAAATTATGCCAAACGACGGTCTGAATTTGCCAAACAAATCGGTCTTGGTCGGGTCAAAGGCCAAACCGTGAAAACGAAAAAGAAGAAGGCGAAGAAGAAAAAAGCAAAGCGCAAATAGATCAATACTGACCAGAGTAAACGGCGGGCATAATTGGCGGGTTCTTAATCGGAATGACCCGCCGCGCCTGTCCCCTCATTGACCCAAATGCCGACAGATGCCAGCGTTCAATCGGCGATATTGGATCGACAACATGACAAAAATAGCAATCCCGATTGTATTCCTGCTCAGCATCATTATTGCGGTTGCGACGTTCCGGTTCATACCGCTTGGTCTGGAACTCGCTTACCCGGACATGATGCACCAAATCATCAATGCCAGGTCGTTTTTTCTGGCGCACATCATTGCATCATCCATCGCTCTTGCTCTCGGCGCTTATCAATTATTCCCGAATATGCGTCGTCGTTTCCTCAGCCTGCATCGCTGGACGGGCCGTGTCTATGTTCTGAGTGTGATGATTGGCGGGATATCCGGCCTGATCATCGCGCTCCAGCAAGAAGCGATTATTGGCTCCATCGGATTTGCTTTACTGGCTGTGATTTGGCTTACCACGACGATTAGAGCCGTATTGTTTGCGCGCGCAAAAATGATTGCAAAACACCGCATCTGGATGATCACCTCTTTCGCCTTGACCTTTGCGGCGGTGACCTTGCGCTTGCAACTCGCCTTTTTGTTCTTTGGGTTAGATATGCCTTACTCGCAAATCTACCCGTTTCTGGCCTGGTCTTGCTGGGTGCCTAATCTCCTGTTTGCCGTGTGGTGGGTCAAGAAATACCCGCTGCCCCCAAGCTAGAGATCTCCGCGACACGCCGACGTTAAGTTAACGGTTTGTTAAAGTTCTTCACAGGCCCGCGATAATGTGCAAGGTTCCAATATAACAATATAACACTGACAACCTAGGAGGGTACGACATGGATATTATGTCACTAGTGATGAGTTTGCTGCCAGGCATAATTGGCGGGAATATTGGCGGAATTTTAACCGGACGCCGTGGTTTTGGCATGATCGGTAATTCAATTGCCGGGATAATTGGTGGTTTGGCTGGTGGCCAAGGCTTAGAGGCCATGGGCGGATTTGATATTGGCGCCATCACCGGCATGCTGCAAAAGCTCGGCGACATGATCGGCATGGATGCGCTGGCTAATATGGGTACAGAAGTCACTGGCGGCGGCATTGGCGGCATTGTTGCTGGCCTCCTAACCGGGATTAAAGGGCGCAACTAAACCCTTAAATAATGACAATCTTTAAGCGCTGCTGGCTCTCCCCAGCGGCGCTTTTTGTTGGCTTTTGGCACTTTTTTGTCAAGTGTGGCCCATCCCCCCTTCCCGTTGGCCATAAGCTCTATTATCTGTTAATCTTGATAAGAAAATGAGAGATTAGGGGCCCGATCAAGTGATCGGGGCAAAGAGATGAAAAGTTACGTAGAACAAACTCTGGCGCCGAATGAGCACATCAAAGCGCGGGCCAATTTCAACTGGACCTATAATTTCGGCTCGTGGTTCTTCTTTCTCCTCGGCCTGTTACCCGTCGTCGCTTTTGCTGTGGCCGGGCTGGTCAGTCGCATGCCGTTCGCCGAATATGCTGTTGGGTTGTGGATCAGCGTTGCTGGCGGTGTGCTTGGCATAATATTGCTGGTCTCGCATTACATTGTTCTGTGGACGACAGAAATTGTCGTCACATCATTTCGCTTCGTTTACAAAACCGGTCTTATTTCACGCAAATCAAATGAAGTTAGCCTCAATAAAATTGAAGAAATTTCGATGAGCCAAAGCATTTTGGGTCGCATGTTTGGCTATGGTGAACTAATTATTCGCGGCACTGGCGTAGGCGTGATCGAACTACCCTCGCTGGATAATCCCGTGCAATTGCGCCGTGACATTGAAGAGGCCAAAGCCAATTTGCGCCAAGAAGGGCGTTCAGATTTTAACGCTGAAGCTCAGCAATTTGACCCCCAACAAGGCCAGCAGATGGATCGGCAACCGGCACCAAGGGCGATGCGACAACCCCAACAACGCCAGCCCCAAATGCGCCAACAACCCCAGCAAGGCCAATTGCATGGTCAAGGCCAAGCACCGCGCCGGGCCCAGCCAAGACGCCAAGCAGTGGTACCAACTCAAAAACGTGGTGGCCTGTTTCGCGGTCGCAAAAAATAAATCAATTTGGGTGGATTTTGATAATTCTTGAAGAGCTTTTATTCAAGACGGCTCACGGTCATGTGATGGGCAAGGCATATAATAATCCCCACAATTGATATAGCGTTTAAAAAAAGAGGGCAACAATGCCGCAGGCTCCTACCGGGGCATAAACAAAAGCTGCAAGAGGAGATACATCAATGTCAGCACCTATTAAACTAAG
>JAZGEB010000178.1:0-6312 GCA_036478515.1 Parvularculaceae bacterium
CATTAAAACTGTGCAGCAAGGAAACTAAAATCAACCCGGCGGCCAGCAGATTGAGGCCCGAATAGATCGGTTGCTCTGCTTTCATCTTGCCGGTTTGCAGGGCAGCATAAGCCCCGATGAGAAACACAACGCCGAGAAACCCGACATAATCTGCCCAGATCAAATCTGTCATTTGCTATACCCTACTTGACGATTGCCCCGCTTATGCTTGCCCGCCTTACGCTTGCATTGTCCAGCCTTCAACGCCCATCGCCGCTTGGCGCACCGCTTCTGATCTTGTCGGGTGGGCATGGCAGGTTCGGGCAATATCTTCTGACGCGCCGCCAAACTCCATGGTCATACAAACTTCATGGATCATTTCGCCAACCCCGGTACCCAGCATATGAACGCCTAATATTTTATCAGATTTCGCATCGGCCAGAACTTTGACAAATCCGTCAGTATCATGATTTGTTTTTGCCCGGCTATTGGCCATGAAAGGAAATTTACCAACCTTATACTCAATGCCTGCTGCTTTTAGCTGCTCTTCGGTTTGGCCAACCCACGCCACCTCTGGCGCGGTATAAATCACCCCCGGCACGAGGTCATAATTGACATGGCCAGGCTTGCCCGCGATCAATTCAATGCAAGCCACCGCGTCTTCTTCTGCCTTATGGGCCAACATCGGTCCCTCAATACAGTCCCCGATGGCCCAGATAGAGGGTACATTGGTGCGGAAGTTTTTGGTTTCAACGACACCGCGATCAGACAATTTGACCCCAACGGCCTCCAAACCCAATCCGGCTGTGTACGGACGACGGCCAATACAAACCAGCACTGTGTCGCAGTCTATATTCTCGCCCGCGCCGCCTTTAGCTGGCTCAATACTCAATGAAACTTTGGCTTTGGTTGCCTTCGCGCCGGTGACTTTCATCCCGAGTTTAAAATCAATGCCCTGTTTTTTCAGCATCCGCTGAAACGATTTGGCGGTTTCGCCATCAACCCCAGGGGTGATCCGGTCAAGATATTCGACCACGGTCACTTTCGCGCCAAGGCGACGCCAGACCGAGCCAAGCTCAAGCCCGATGATCCCGGCACCAACAACGACCAAATGCTTTGGCACCTTTGGCAATTCTAACGCGCCAGTGGACGAGACAATTTGTTCTTCATCGACCTCGACCCCCGGTAGCGGGGTGACTTCTGAGCCGGTTGCGATGATGATGTTCTTCGCTTTCAGGACGCTAACCTTATCGCCATGAACCGTCACTTCATTCGCACCGGTAATCTCGCCGCGGCCAAGAAACATTTCTGCTTTGGCTTTTTTCAGTAAAAACTCAACGCCCTTGGTCAAGCCGTCAACCGCCTCGCGCTTTTGCGTCAGCATTTGATCCAAGTCGAGTTTCAAGCCTGTGAGTTTGATCCCCAGCTTGGCAAATCCGTGATCTGCATGTTCGTAAAGTTCGGACGCATGGAGCATTGCTTTAGAGGGAATGCAGCCGACATTCAGACAGGTCCCGCCAAATGTCTTGGTCTCGCGCATCTCGATCACAGCCGAGGTCAGGCCTAATTGCCCGGCGCGGATCGCCGCATTGTAACCGCCGGGGCCCCCACCGATAATGACGACATCAAATTCTTTGCTCATGCTTAGCCTCGTTTATATCTTGAGAAGTGGCCATCGGCCTAAACCTCTGCCTCGACAAGGTCAACATTTGCTTGAAATATGCCCCCCCCTCAAAGCCAGCCCTTGCCTCGGGCCTGCCTTGCATAGGCCCAAAACAGGCCGGTGAGTAGGATCAGGACGGTTGAGGCGATCAGCCCGCCAGAACCATATTTTTCGACGCCGTCAGCGAGCAGCAAATCATGACCGATAAAGCCGCCAAGTAAAGTCACAAAACTGATCATATAAAGCGTCACAGCCCACCGACGGCGCAGCAAGAGAGTGATCCCGCCAACCGCCCCGGTGACCACCGAGACACCCCAAACAAGCTGTCGCCAGATCGGGAAAGATCTGATCCAAGCAATCATTTCTTGGGCATAGGCATCATGGGGTGGGGCCGCATTTAACATCCACCAATCATAGACCAAACCAATCCCAAACATCACGGCCAGAACAGCGACCAGCCAATAGAGCGGCGAAGGTTTAGAAACATCGCTCATGGTAAGGGTTCAATCTTGATGCTCATCATCCGGTCATTAAACCCGCCCGCGACAAGGCATTCTTCATTGCCGGTTAATGTCAGTTTCTTGCCGTTGAATTTTCCACGCGAGTAGAGCGTCACTTGATAGCCTGATGCTACTTTTATCGAGGAGACATTTTTTTTAACATAATCTGTCCCCAGAGCATTAAGTTCAATGCCGCTATAAGAGAACATTTCGAGCGGCACCGCCCAGCCTTGATAATGGCAATCTTCATACAGCGTCACCGGGGTGGCGGATTGAGCGGTTAACAAAAGCAGCAATGTCGAAAGCAAGGTCATGGCCCAAGTAAATCATGATCGCACAGGGGATGACAAGGGGCTGACAAGGGCCTTTAGCCCGTGCGCTAAACTCAAGGATAAAGCCGCTTGGTCGTCCAGCCATTTGTGGTACGGGTGAAGACCAGCCGATCATGTAAGCGGAACGGCCGATTGACCCAAAACTCGATCTCATCGGGCTGAACTAAATAGCCCGGCCAGTTTGGCGGTCGTGGAATATCCTCGCGGTCCTCAAATTTGTCTTCGATCTCCTGAACCAGAGCCGCCAGCACGCCCTCGCCTTCTAGCGGATGCGATTGTTTTGACGCCCACGCGCCAATTTTTGAGCCTCTTGATCTGGTCGCAAAATAGGCGTCGCTGGTCGCCTGGTCGATCATCTGAACGCCGCCGCGCACCCGCACCTGACGGCGGATTGATTTCCAGTGAAAACACAACGCGGCTTTGGGATTGGCGGCTATTTGTTGACCCTTGGCGCTATCGCTATTGGTGTAAAAACCAAAGCCGCGCTCCGAGACATCCTTCAACAACACCATCCGCACATCGGGCATACCGCTCGCATCAACCGTCGCCAGCGCCATGCTATTCGGGTCGTTAATTTCAAACTCATTGGCCGCCTTCAGCCAGTGGTCAAATAATTCGATCGGATCATTTGAGGTAAAAACATCGCCCTGATCAGCCCCCGCGTCATATTCTTCTTTTGTCGGGCTCGACGGTATATTCTGGTTTTCGGTCATCATCTGGTCCAATGCTGGTCGAGGTCGACAAAAAGTATCGCTTTTTTCATATAGGAACGGGTATATAATAAGACTATGTCAGATAACAGCTTCGGCCACTTATTTCGCGTCACGACTTGGGGGGAAAGCCATGGCCCCGCGCTTGGCTGTGTCATTGATGGCTGTCCGCCGGGGATATTGCTAACCCAAGAGATGATTCAAACCGCCCTTAATCAGCGCAAGCCCGGCACCTCCAAATATGTCAGCCAGCGCCAAGAACCGGATCAAGTAAAAATCCTGTCTGGCGTCTTTGAAGATGATCGCACCGACGGCCCGCGCACCACCGGCACACCGATTTCATTGATGATTGAGAATGTCGATCAGCGTTCGAAAGACTATGCCGAGATCAGAGACAAATTCCGCCCCGGCCATGCGGATTTTACTTATACGCAAAAATACGGGCTACGCGATTATCGTGGTGGCGGTCGCTCTTCAGCGCGCGAGACAGCCATGCGAGTGGCCGCAGGCGCGGTCGCCGAACAAGTGTTGAAATCACTCTACCCCGATATCCAGCTGATCAGCGGATTGGTCCAGATCGGCCCGCACAAAATTGACCGGACCAAGACCGATTGGTCGACGCTAGAGAATAATCCGTTTTGGTGCCCTGACCCGGTAGCAGCCAAAGCATGGGAACGCCATCTCGACACCGCGCGAAAACAAGGCTCGTCCCTTGGCGCGGTGATTGAGCTTGTCGCTAAAGGCGTACCCGCGGGGCTCGGTGCGCCGGTCTATGGCAAGTTAGATAGTGATTTGGCGATGGCGCTGATGTCGATCAATGCGGTCAAAGCCGTCGAGATTGGCGAGGGGTTTGATGCCGCCGCGCTTACTGGCGAGACCAACGCCGATGAAATGCGCGCCACGACCAAAGACGCGGATGGGACAACATTCACGTCCAACCATGCCGGCGGCATTCTTGGGGGCATCTCCTCGGGCCAAGACATCATCGCCCGTTTCGCCGTCAAGCCGACCTCCTCAATTGCGACCCCGCGCAAAACGGTGGACATAAAAGGTCAGGACACGGAGATTGTTACCAAAGGTCGCCACGATCCTTGCGTCGGCATTCGCGCGGTGCCGGTCGGTAAAGCCATGCTCGCTTGCATCCTTGCGGACCACGCTTTGCGCCATCGCGGGCAAAATGGATGATCTAGAGCAATTCCGAGGTAAGATGATCCATCTCAGATTCGGTCTAATATTTACCAGCTACTTTTGAATTCTCTTCTCAAATCTCTCCACCAAAGAGGCAGGTTGTAATATGTAGATAAGGGAATAAGCGAATATCACGGCCGCATAGAAAAATTCTCGGGTCTCCATAATCAACATTTTATCCTGATGCGCTGAGACTAAAAATCCAATGATAAAGGATGCAAGGATAACACTCCATATAACAATCATGGCGCGTAGGGACGGCGCAACATAATGGAGCTTGTTCGTTATCTTTCCAAAAGGGGCCCACAGACTTGCGAGAGGCAAGGCAAGGAAGAATAGAAAAAAGCCTATTCTAAATAAATATTGCGACGTTAAGAGCGTTTTGGGTTGGAAGACGAACTTCCCATTATCATCGAAAAACCCATAGGAGTGATCCATAAAGGGCGTCAGATTGTGAAAGTTAAATTCAGACTGCGCATTGATACCCTCTACCGCTGGCACCGAATAGCCTAGCTGGCGCTGGAACCAACTTGTTTCTTCGCCTAAGAATAAAAAACTTAAAATGAGCCAGGTTATGGCGAGGGGCAGCGCCTTTTTACGAGAGATCGCGATGGCGCATGCTATGAATGCAAAGAAGTACATTAAGGCTGATAAGGATTCCACCGGCCCATCATCTATCGTCAGCGCGTAGGACCAGCCATACCCGGCCCATGATTGAAAAACCATGAACGCGAGGAGAGCAAAGCTACTAAGGGCGACAATCAAATGCCGGTGCTGTGTCATTTGGTCTGACAGCATGACGTTCACGTCACGATGACGTGGCATTTTATCTATACTAGTAGACATGAAACGAAGCCCCCCGGCTGCTTATTATTGCCCTAGATTGTATGCTAAATGACATCCCAGATAGTTGTCAACGCATGGGCGAGCGGCGTCCCATTCAAGGCACCATTGTTCACCTTTGGTTAACAATGTAACACACTCTAAAATATATACTTTTTAGTCACTGTGTACATAACACCATAAGACCAATAATTATTCCAAAATATCATCAATCCGGCGCTGAGCAATCGGGTGATAGCCGGATCGAGCTCTGGCATAAACTTCCTTGGCCATCGCCTCTTGGCCATTATCTTTGAGCGCGCCATAAAGCCGATAGATGAATTTACCCCGGCCAACCGACATTAGGAATTTATCCAAGGCGGGCATCGCAGGCGCGTACCCGCCCTTAATGGTTTGCATATACCAAGCAAAAGCGATCTCAGCATTTTGCGTGCCGGTGAGAGACATCGCCTTATCAAGCTCGGCAAATTGTTCCGCCTTCAGACCATCTGGCAAATTATTGAGAAAATGAAGCCACTCATGGGTCGACCAATTGCCGGAGACACCTTTCAGGGTTGCGATATCCTGCTTCCCATCCAACCAGTAGACGAGACGATCTTCGACCATTTCAAACGCATCAGATTGTGGGTTAGCGGCTGTGTCTGGCAGACCGGGTTGGAAAATCCATTCTTGCAATTCCGCTTTGGTCAGCGCTGTTGGGTTTTTCACATGGAGTTCATCGTGCAAATATTTGATGAAATCTTCAGTGGTAATTGACTGAAAAGCGAAGTGGTCGAAATAGCCCTTTAAAAATGCATCAAACTCAGCTCGGCCAAACCGTTGCTCGAGGAAGATCAAAAAGAATTGCCCTTTGACATATGCCACTTGGCTAAACGCATCATCCGGGTGCGCCAGATCTTTCGGCAGTTTCAACTGGGTCAATTCTGGCCGCTCGGCATCAGCAATGTCGCGTTTTAAATCTGCAAGTCCCAACGCCTGCTCCATCACCGCACGGTCCTTACCGTAAAGCTCTTCCATCACCCGATTTTCAACATAAGACGTAAAGCCCTCATTCAGCCACGCATCGCGCCAGCTCGAATTGGTCACCAGATTACCGG
>JAZGEB010000179.1:0-3800 GCA_036478515.1 Parvularculaceae bacterium
TGGACCCGTCGCCAATCATCAAAATTTCATCGAGTTGGATGACATCACCGGCGTCGCCGTCGAGGCGTTCAACCTTGATCACATCACCTTTGGCAACTTTATACTGTTTGCCACCAGTCTTTACGACTGCGTACATTTCGCTAAATCCTTGTTGTTGGTGCCTTTTTCATCCCCAAGTCTTTGCGCTCAGGTTTTGTCAATGAACCGGCGGTGTACGCGCCGGGCTGGCCGCCGTCAACAAGTAAAATCGCCAGCGGCAATCAGCGCCAAATCAGCGCCAAGCAGACATGAAAAAGCCCCTTGATGCCAGCAGGCAAAAGGGGCTTTTTAAGACTGTGACCGGCTCGCTTAGAAGCGCAGCGTCAGGCCGACTTTGACCACCGGGTAATATTCAAAATCACTGATATCATCTTGCAGATTTTGCGCTTCTTGGGCCAGTTCTGCCAAGAAGGTTGGATCAGCAGATAAGGTGCCGCCAACCGATGTCAGGCTGACTTCAGGGGTATCGGTAAACATCACCCCAACAGAGGCATGAAAAGCCAACGGGCTGTCGCCGCCAAAGACGCCATTATCAAAGCCAAAGCCCAGATATGGTGCGGTATCAGCCAAGCTGACACTGCTATTTAAAGTGCCGGTTTCGACGTTGGTGACGCTGGTCGAGCCAACGACAACGGTGCCGGTTGGGACGGCGCTGAGCGCCACGGATTTATCGCCAAAATAGGCCCCGCCTGAGATGAACAAGCCATTGTTAAATGGATGGTAGTCGAGAAAGGCCGCCATGTTTTTAAATTCTAAATCGCCATTATAGGTAATGCCGTCATAGCTTTCATCATCAATATCAAACGACAAATCATGATAGCCGCCGCGAAGGGCGAGGCGGTCGGTCAGGGAGTACTGACCCTCGATGCCATAGCCGTCGGTGCCGACCTGCGCGCCCACAGCATATTTGTTATCCGCATTGGCGGGGGTGCTGGCGAGCATTGGCAGAACGGCCACTGCGGCAATGGCAAGGTGATGTTTGTTGATCATGAGAGTGCCCTTTTAAAGTGTCGTGGTTTCCAAAGGGCGTGTTGTAGGCGCCATGGGTCACAATTTGCTTAATTCTGGCGCGGCAATTTAAGCTATTGGTCAAAACAGACCGACCATGAGAAGCGGAGATATCCCATGGTCGGTCTGGCATCAGGCTTCCTCTCTTTGGCCAAGAAAGAGCCCAAAACAATCAAATGAAAAGGAGTATGGCCCGGGTGTAGCCCCCATTTTATAGGTTCACCCGGGCCAGGCTCATCCGCCGGAAGGTTGCAGAATCCGGCGGCTCCCCCTGTAATGCCCTGCATGTTAGCAACCTATGCGCGAAACCTTAGAAAAGGGTGAATATCCTAAAAATTAGCGGGAAAATATCAAAAAGAGAGAATAATTCGCATATTTATATTGATGACTTCGCCGAATAAAGCAGTATAACAACTATAGGTTGTAATTGCTGGGGAGGCAGATATGTCAATTCTGGGGCCTCCCCAAACAGATTTAACCCGCAGGGCGGTCTACACTCATATCGGTGATCGCTTGCGCCATCACCGCCTGATCATGCGCCAAAGCCAAACCCAGATAGCGCAGCTGATCGGTGTCAGCCCACAACAATATCAAAAATATGAGACCGGTAAGAGCAAGTGCCCGATCGATGCCTTGTTGAAACTGTGCCAGCATTATCAAATCGACGTCGAAAATCTGCTTCCCCATGAGCGCGCGCCATCAGGCGAGAGTGCCCAGATGTCAATGCGTCCGGCCCTGCCCCTTGCACCATCTGATGTTGATGCCGCAGAACTGGCCCGCCTCATCGCCGCCTATGGCCAAATTTCAGATCGGATGAAGCGCCTCAAACTCGTCGAATTGATTGAGATGCAGTGAGGTTGGCAAACTGTTATTTTAACTAATACCGATAAACAATCAGCTCAAAGACTAAAAATCAATCGGATACTATATCCGATGATACTCAGGGTTAAAAACCCGAGCAACCACAGGCCGATAAACCAGAGATATTTTTTACCAAGGGATGACGACCCTTTTTGCGTTGGTGATCCATTGTCCATTAATGATAGCCCTCGCCGGGTTTTACTTTACCGCGAAAAACCCAATAGGAATAGCCGGTATAAATAATAATCAACGGCAAAAAGATCAGCGCCCCGATCAGCATGAACGAAAGACTGGCATCAGGCGAAGCGGCTTCGGCAACGGTGATCGCGCGGGGTACAACATAGGGAAAAATACTGATCCCGAGCCCGGCATAGGAGAGCACAAACAGACCAAGCGTTAGCGGAAATGGGCGGCTGTCCCGTTGACGCTTCAGATTGACATAGATGTGCCAGGCTAAAACAGCGGCCAAAATAGGCACGGGCGATAAATATAAGACTGTCGGCATCTCGAACCAGCGGGCATAAATATCCGGTGATAAAAACGGCGTCCACAAACTAACAATACCGGTCACGGCCATAACGCTGAGCAATAAGGGCAGGGATAATTTATAGAGTTTCGCGCGCAAATCTCCCTCGGTTTTCATAATCAACCACATTGCCCCCAAAAAGGCATACCCAATCACAAGCGAGACGCCCGTAAATAAACTAAAGGGTGTCAGCCAATCGAACCAACCGCCGCCATAGGCGCGGCCTTCAACTTGTATTCCTTGAACAAAGGCCCCCAAGACAATCCCTTGCGAGAAAGTGGCTAAGAGCGAGCCACCAAAAAACCCCGCATCCCAAATTTTTTCATGTGCCGGATCACGCCATCGAAATTCAAACGAGACGCCCCTGAAAATAAGCCCGAACAGCATCGCCAATATCGGGGCATAGAGCGCTGACATGACGATTGAATAGGCCAGAGGAAACGCGGCCAACAGACCGCCGCCGCCCAGCACGAGCCATGTTTCATTGCCATCCCAAACCGGGGCAACCGTGTTCATCGCGGTGCTGCGTTCTTCGCCTTTTTTGAACAACGGATATAAAATGCCGATGCCAAGATCAAACCCATCCAGGATGACATAAATCAACACTGCGAGGGCCAGCAGCCCGGCCCAAATTATTGGCAGATCAATCATGATTTGTCCTCCAGCCCGATCTTGGACGAGATGACACTATCCAGACCGATCGGATGCTCACTGGCGAGGGGTGATTGTCCCGGGGAGGGCGGTGCCATCATCATGCGTAAGATATAATAAATCCCAAAACCGAAAACCACAAAATAGACGATGATAAAGATCAAGAGAGACGTGGCCACGGCCGGCGTTTCAATTGGCGAAACCGATTGGCTGGTGCGTAACAAACCATAGACCGTATAGGGTTGGCGACCGACTTCGGTGACCGTCCAGCCAGCGATAACGGCGATAAATCCCGATGGCGCCATCGCCACCACAAGCCGGTGGAAAAGGCGCGCGCTATAGAGCTTGTTGCGCCACCTTAGCCATAAACTAAGCAGACCCGTGAATGCCATGAGCGTGCCAAGCCCAACCATAATCCGAAAAGCCCAAAACACGATAAACGAATTGGGTCGGTCTTCTTTGGCAAACTCTTTCAACCCAATAACTTCCCCATCGAGATGGTGGGTCAAGAGAAGCGAGCCGAGCTTGGGGATTTCAAGGGCATATTTGGTCTCTTCGGCTTCCATATCGGGAATGCCAAACAAAATTAGCGGCGCGCCTTTTTGGGTTTCAAAATGGCCTTCTATGGCAGCTATTTTTGCCGGCTGATGCTCTAGCGTATTGAGACCATGCATATCGCCAACGACAATTTGTATCGGGGCGACAATAGCGGCCA
>JAZGEB010000180.1:0-2683 GCA_036478515.1 Parvularculaceae bacterium
GCTTTATTCCGGCCGTTCACGGTTGGCGATGAGGTTGAAGTTGGCGGCGAACATGGCGTTGTCCATGAGATGGGCTTGTTCAGTACAAGGCTGATTACCAGAGACAATATCCAGGTAAATGTCGGCAATGGCTCGGTCTTTGGCGGCACCATCAAAAATTATTTCGATGACGGCAAACTCCGCCTCGATTTGGATATTGGGGTTTCTTATGACGCCAATCTTGATGACGCTATTGCCGCCTTGAAATCAGCCGCGCTGGAAGATGAGCGGGTCTATCGCGACCCTGGCCCATGGGCCAAAGTGATCAGCCTCGATGATAGTGCCGTGACCCTACAATTGCGGGTCTGGACTGACGCAGAAGATCACCGCAAAGTTAAAATGGAAATCTTCAAACATATCAAACAGGCGCTCGACAAAGCAGAAATTGAAATCCCGTACGAACATCAAATGTTAATCCAGAAGAGGGCTTAGGCCATGATAGATTTATCCCTGATGCGCGCACCTCTTGCCCAAACAGATATTATCGCTAGCGCGCCGTCACTGATGACGGACCCTGCGGGCTTTGCTCAATTTTACGCCAATCTGGTGTTGGAAAAATTGATTTTTTTCGTCCCAAAACTCCTCATTGCCCTGATTATTCTATGGATCGGCACGACCATCGCGGCCAAAGTCTATCGCGCGCTGATCAACACGATGACCAAGAGCGACAAGGTTGACACCACGCTGGGTAACTTCGCCTCTGCAGCGGCAAAATATGCGGTTCTGACAGTCACTTTCCTGCTCGCCATTGCGCTGGTTGGGATACCAGTGGCAAAAGTTTTCGTCATCCTGTCCGCTGCGACGCTTGCCATTGGTCTTGCCTTGCAAGGCTCGATGGCCAATGTCGCCGCCGGGTTTTTACTGATCTTATTTCGGCCTTACAAAATCGGCGATTATGTTGAACTGGCGGGCGAAGAAGGCGTGGTTGAAGACTTGAACATTTTCACCACGACGCTGCGGACGCTGGATAATATCAAGGTCATTCTTTCCAATGGCGAAGTGCGCGGTGGCACGATCAAAAATTACACCTCGCTCGGGGTGCGCCGGGTCGATGTTGATTTTGGCATTGATTATGATGACGACATGGACAAAGCGATTGAAATCATCAAGCAAACCGCGGGCAAGCATAAGGATGTTCTGTCCGAACCGGAGGGGCCATGGGCAAAGGTTTCGTATCTCAATAGTAGTTCTGTCGATGTTCAGATGCGGGTCTGGTGCAAGTCGGATGATTATTGGGATGTTCGCTTTGATCTGATCAAGGATGTTAAGGAAGCGTTTGACAAGGGCGGCATTTCAATTCCGTACCCGCATGCAGTCGAGATCATAAAATAGTTTTGAGAGGTTAATCGATGAAACATCACCTCGCTCAAATTAATATTGCCCAAGCCAAAGCCGACATGACGTCCGAGATAATGCATGGGTTTGTTTCTCGTTTGGATGAAATCAATGCGATTGCAGATAAAGCTGATGGATTTATCTGGCGACTACAATCTGACGAAGGTGATGCAACGTCGATCCGTGTCTTTAATAACCCTCTTTTGTTGGTCAATATGAGCGTTTGGCGAGACCTCCCCGCCTTGAAAAATTTTGTATACCAATCTCTACACGTGAAATTGATCCGTGATCGTGAAGCCTGGTTCGATAAAATTCAAGCAATGCATCAAGCGCTTTGGTGGATCCCTGCTGGTCATATTCCGGACGCGCAAGAAGCAAAAAACAAACTTGAGCACATTCGCACCAATGGACCGAGCCAGGAAGCATTTACCTTTGGCAAGCCATTTTCAAGCCCGCAATAACGCTCTGGCAAATGGTCAACCAAACAACTGCTGCGGGAATTTGCGCACGCCCGCAAATTCGCGCATGCTGGCCCAATGCAAAAGATCAATCTCCTGACCAAGACCCGCGCGCCGCTCAAAGGCATCGCTTTTTCTTCCCCTGAAGCCCCGCGCTTTGCCCTGTCGATTGTCCATGGGCTGGGGGAGCATGGTCGCCGCTACCACCCAATGGCCGAAGGATTATCACAAGCGGGCATCGCTTGCGTCAGTGTCGATCTGCCCGGCCATGGCCAAACCCGGATCGTCCAGAAGGGCAAGAAAGGCGTCTGCCCTGATTTCGATTTGATGATCGATGCGGTCGATGCGGTGATCGCAAAAACCAAAGAACTGTACCCGGACGTGCCGCAACTATTGCTCGGTCATTCAATGGGCGGCGGGATTGTATTACATCACGGTCTCAAGCGCGGCACTGATGGTCTTGCCGGTGTCATCGCCCAAGCGCCATTATTGCGACCAAAAAAACCCGTGCCCGGCGCTATGCTGAAAATACTTTCCGGAATTAGAAAAATCGCGCCAAACTTTACCGCAAAAAACGGACTGAACTCGAGCGACATTTCTAGCCTTCAAGATGAGGTTGATAAATATGATGGCGATAGCTTAGTCCATGATCGCCTCGGCGCTGGTCTGGCGGTGGACATGTTGCGCGCTGGCGAGTGGTCGTTAGATCAGGCAAATAAATGGACCACGCCATTGCTCATGCTCCATGCCAGCGGTGACAAAATCACCGACGCTACAGCGACGGAAAAATTTGCAGCAGCAGCTAATTGTACGGTGAAAATTTTCGACCATGACTTTCACGAAATCCACAA
>JAZGEB010000181.1:0-5097 GCA_036478515.1 Parvularculaceae bacterium
GGCGATCAAGTTTGCGTTTTGCGGCTCGGCTTTTGCGCCAAACAACGAAGACAAGCCCGCCAATGCCGAGGGCAGATAGGCCGTAAGCGGACCAGATGTAAAAGCCATAACCGCCCATCTCGAAAAACTCAGTCATTCACTACCTCTCTTTAACCGGACGCCGATTATATCGGCTTGCTTAATCAATTGCGCTTGCACCTCGGGCTGAGCGGCAAAAACCTCAACTGCTTTGGCCAATGCGACGCTGGCATCATCGGTTTGGCCCAACACATGAAGCGAGCGGATCAACCGGCTCCACCCTTCTGGATCATCCGGGTTCTGTTCTAATTTGGCCGCCAAGCTGGCAACCATGCCTTTGATCATCACTTCGCGATCTGCTTGCGACATCTTTGTCGCCGCCTCTATTTGGGCGGCGCTTGGACTGCGGGCAACAGAGGGATCTGGCGGAGCGATAACTTTCAGCCGATCAGATATATCAATATCGACTTGGGCCGCACGTTGATGGATGCGCTGGCGCACTTCATCGACCCAATCTGCCCCCACCGGCGCGGTGTTGACCATCTCAATCCACAAATCAAGAGCCGCATTGGCGTCACCTGCTTGATCAAGACCAAGGCCTTTGAAAAACCTCGCCCGCGCATCTTCGCCGTCGATGCCCAGTGTTGTGTCAAACACAGCGTCGGCTTGCTCAGTGACAACACCGCCGGCGATCATCACCAAAGCTTCGCCATAAGCGGAATGCGACGCGGCATGTGCCGGGTCCAACTCCAGCGCTTTTTCATAAGCTGTTACCGCTTCCTTGTAGCGTCCGCGATCAAATTGAGCCGCCGCCAATAGTCGCCACCCCTCGACCTCATCAGGGGTTTGCGCAAGCCGCTCGACTAATTTTGCAATCAGCGCATCAATCTCTTGATCCGGATCGGCTGCGGTCAGAGGCGATTGTTGGGGCACAGAGTATGTCACCGCTGTTTGGTCTAGCTTTGAGGATGGTACAAGCGGCGAGCCTAACATTAGATAGAGCGAGACGCTGCCGATGAGGATCATGCCAGCAAGGGCAAGCGCCGGGATGATGCGCGATCCGCCCAGATCTGTTGCTTGTTGTTTGAGAGGTGTTAAACTCAGCAATCGGCGTTGAGCTTCTGTGCGCAAAGCCGTCGCTTCATCAGCCCTAATGATACCTTGCGCTTGTTCGGTCTCAACTTCGGCGATTTGCTGGCGATATAAGAGCTGGCGTCGATCCTGTTCCGGTTGAGATGTTTGTCTTCGCAGCAATGGCGCGACCGCAAAATAAATTGCCAGGGCGATACACAAACCAAGCAGGAGCCAAAATATCATCGCAAAATTGCTCCTTGTCCAACATTGCTAAAGCGGGGCTTGATACCAATACCCCAGCCTATACCGACTTCGGCCGCGCGGCACCAGCCCTTTGAGACCGATCAAGGGCCGCTATCTTGCGACCAATTGGCGCTTGGTCATGCGCAGCTCTTATTAGCGCAGAACACCTTGAATGATCTACCCCAGCGGCCCAGCCAGAGCGTGAGAAACGCTTTCCCCAACCGCGTCTTTATGCTATAAAAACCAAACTATAAAATGGGTAGATTTTTCATGTCACTCGAGCATCTGATACGCCCCCATCTTGGCCAAACCGGTGGTCTCCTCTCAGCCATTCGCGCGATTCAAATTGCCCATAAGCACATCCCCGACGCTGCCGATGCGGCTCTGGTCGAAGCATTTAATTTGTCCAAAGCTGAAGTCAAAGGCGTGATCAGCTTCTATGCCGATTTTCATCGCACACCCTTGGCGCAAAATGTGGTGCGCATTTGTGCCGCTGAAGCCTGTCAGGCCGTCGGGGGACGCCAGCTTGTTGCCGATATGACCTCGGCTCTTCGCGCGCAATCCGATACTGTGTCGCTCGACCCGGTCTATTGTTTGGGACTTTGCTCAGTCGCGCCAGCGGCGATGGTCAATGACGAACTTGTCGGCCGGGCAACCCCAGCGCGGATCAATTCAGCTTTGCAACGCGACCCGAAAAAGGGGGCGGCATGACCCCAGCGCTGAAATGTTACCTCCCGCTCGACTCTGTTGCGGTCAGCCTCGGTGCCGATGGCATCGCAGCAAGCTTAGGTGCTGAGGCAAAATCGCGCAATTTGGAAATAGCCATTATCCGCACCGGATCACGCGGCATGCACTGGTTGGAACCTTTGCTCGAAATTGACCATGACGGCCACCGTATCGGGTTTGGCCCCTTTGAGAATAGCGATATTGCGACCCTGTTTGATAGCAACAACAAACCGAACATCGCCCATGAAAAATATCTCGGTCCGGTTGGAGAAATCCCGTTTTTCAAGCAGCAAACCCGGATGATTTTTAAGCGCTGCGGCCTTACAGATCCGCTCAGCGTGCAAGATTATCAAACCCATGGCGGCTTTGCTGGCTTGAAAAAAGCACTCAACCAACCGGCCGCTGAAATTTGCCAAGACGTGCTCGCATCAGGCTTGCGCGGACGCGGCGGCGCTGGTTTTCCAGCGGGGATTAAATGGCAAACGGTCGCTGGCGCACCCGCCGCGCAAAAATATATCGTCACAAATGCCGATGAAGGCGATAGCGGCACCTTTGCCGATCGGATGATTATGGAAGGCGATCCTTATCTGCTGATCGAAGGCATGATCATCGCCGGGATCGGTGTTGGTGCCACCAAGGGCTATATTTATCTGCGCTCGGAATATCCAATTGCGGCGCAAATTTTAACCACAGCTTTGGCCAACGCTCGGGCGGCTAATTTCCTTGGCGACGACATCCAAGGCTCTGGTCACGCATTTGACATTGAATTATTTATCGGCGCTGGCTCTTATATTTGCGGCGAAGAAACCTCCCTGCTCAACAGTCTTGAAGGCAAGCGCGGCGAGGTACGCGCCAAGCCGCCATTGCCCGCCTTAGAAGGACTATTTGGCAAACCGACACTGGTCCATAATGTCATCACGCTGTGCTCAGTCCCCGATATTTTAGCCCAAGGCGCGAAGACCTATCAAGCACTTGGTATGGGTAAATCAACCGGCACCATGCCATTTCAATTGGCGGGCAATATCAAGCATGGCGGATTATTCGAAACCGCGTTTGGCGTCACTCTTGGGCATCTCGTCGAGAAAATTGGCGGCGGTTCCTTGAGCGGGCGAGGAATACGCGCTGTGCAAATCGGCGGGCCACTCGGCGCTTATTTACCGCCTTCTTTGTTTAATTTACCGATGGATTATGAAACCATGCTCGAACATGATGCTGGTGTTGGCCATGGCGGGATTGTGGTTTTTGATGAGAGCGTCGACCTGCTTGAGCAAGCGCGTTACGCTTTTGAATTTTGCGTCGAGGAATCTTGCGGCAAATGCACGCCGTGCCGGATCGGTTCGGTGCGCGGTGTTGAATTACTCGATAGATTAAAAGCGGGCGACCAGCCCGACAAGCAATTATCCGTGCTCGATGATTTGTGTGAGTTGATGGTCGATGGCTCGCTCTGCGCCATGGGCGGCATGACCCCGATCCCGGTGAAAAGCGCGTTGCAGCATTTCCCCGAGGACTTTAGCGCTCGGCCAGCGATCCCCCAAAAAGGAGCATCTTAATGGCTCTCTTGATCGAAAAAGATTTCGGCACACCAAAGCCTAATAGCAATGAGACTGTCCGTGTCGAGATTGATGGGTTTAGCGTTGAGGTTGAAGCCGGCACCAGCATTTTGCGGGCAGCTGCAACGGCCGATATTCCGATCCCGAAACTCTGCGCCACGGATACATTGAACGCCTTTGGCTCGTGTCGTTTATGCTTGGTTGAAATTGACGGCCGCAAGGGCACCCCCGCCTCTTGCACCACCCCTGTGTCGGCGGGTATGAAAATTAAAACCCAAACCGATCGCTTGGCTAAATTGCGCCGCGGGGTGATGGAACTTTATATCTCTGACCATCCGCTTGATTGCCTGACCTGCTCGGACAATGGCGATTGTGAATTGCAAGAAATGGCTGGCGCGGTTGGTTTGCGCGATGTTCGATATGGGTTTGATGGGGCCAATCATTTCGATGCGGTAAAAGACCAAAGCAATCCCTATTTTGAATTTGACCCGTCAAAATGTATTGCCTGTTCGCGCTGTGTCCGGGCTTGCGATGAAATTCAAGGGACATTGGCATTGACCATTGAAGGCCGCGGATTTGACTCGAAGGTGAGTGTTGGCGGCGCTGATTTTTTCAACTCAGAATGCGTTTCTTGCGGCGCATGCGTCGAGGCTTGCCCAACTGCGACGCTGCAAGAAAAATCTGTAGTCGAGCATGGCGTGCCCGACCGAACAGTGCTGACTACTTGCGCCTATTGCGGCGTTGGCTGTTCGTTCAAGGCGGAACTCAAAGGCGACCAGGTCATTCGCATGACCCCGGAAAAGCAGGGCAAAGCCAATCATGGCCATTCTTGCGTTAAAGGACGTTTTGCTTGGGGCTATGCGACCCATAAGGAACGCATCACTGCACCGATGATCCGCGACAAAATCACCGACCCATGGCGCGAGGTTTCATGGGAAGAAGCAATAGCCTTTGCCGCCACTGGCTTAAAACAAACGCAAGACCAACATGGCCGAAAATCAATTGGCGCAATTTCTTCGTCGCGCTGTACAATTGAAGAAGTGTGGCTGGTGCAAAAAATGGTCCGCACCGCTTTTTCAAATAATAATATTGATACTTGCGCCCGGGTCTGTCATTCCCCGACCGGCTATGGTTTGAAACAAACCTTTGGCACATCAGCCGGAACGCAAGATTTTGATAGTGTTGAAGAAGCGGATGTGGTGTTTATAATTGGCGCCAATCCAACTGATGCGCATCCTGTTTTTGCCTCACAAATGAAGCGGCGCTTGCGCCAAGGTGCAAAACTGATTATTGCCGACCCGCGCGCAATTGATTTAGTCCGAAGCCCGCATATTGAAGCAGCACATCACCTGCCATTATTGCCCGGCACAAATGTCGCCTTGATGAACGCCTTTGCCCAAGTCGCCGCAACCGAAGGTTTGCTCGATGACAAATTCATCAAGCAACGCTGTGACACGCCATCATTCAAGGCGTGGCTGTCTTTCAT
>JAZGEB010000182.1:0-7319 GCA_036478515.1 Parvularculaceae bacterium
GATGGGCTAAGTGTTTTAGTCGATTTGAATAGTTTTTTAGAAATACACGACCTGCCTAATGTGAAATATCTATTGCGCTTTCTTCAAGCTGGGGCCTTCGTGCAAATGGGCGATTACACCCAAGCTAATGAGACATTTTTGTCTATCTACAATACAGAAGAATTTAAGACAGAAAATTTGCTCAAAGAAGTAGATACACTAATTAATAATATTGGCTTCACCTATCATCGCTTAGGTCAACCAGAAAAAGCGCTTGAATATCTCACCCTTGGCATGGAAGTGATTGAAAAAGCTGACGCCACTGACAGCAGAACAATTTTTTCCCGTTACTTGATGGAAGCAAATATCGGCCGTGCCTATTTGCTTCAAGGCAATTTCGAAGACCTCGCGCCAATCGCTCAGCGCACTTATGATGGAGGCAAGGAACTTGACGTCAAATATTTTGAAGTCATTGGCTTGCGCCTGCTCGGGAATGTTGAACACTCAAAAGGCAATTACAAAAAAGCTGCTGCCTATTTGAAAGAAGGCATCGAGATCAGCGAAGAAGCGCAAATGGGTGAAATTCTCGGATTGTTCTACAATGATTATGCCGCCTCACTTGAAGCGGCCAGGCGCTATAAGGATGCTTATCAGGCTTTAAGCAAATATGATGCGTTGCGCGAGGCAAACCAAGAGGGGCAAATCTCTGCCCGGCTTGGGTTTTACAAGGCCAAGGCCGACCAAGATTTGCGCCAACAGGAAATTCAAACTCTGATCGCGGAAAAAGATGCCGCATCTCTCATTCGCAGTCGAGAACGTGGTATTCTGGTGCTTACGATCATCTCTCTTATTGTCATGGCGCTGCTATTGATTAGCCAATTCAAAGCGCGGCGATGGTTACAAACATATTCCGATGACCTTCGCACCAGTGAACGAAAAGCAAAACAGGCCAATGAGGCAAAATCCGCTTTTCTTGCCAATATGAGTCACGAAATCCGGACACCAATGAATGGCGTGTTGGGCATGGCAGAACTGTTGCAATCAACTGATTTAGACGTGCGGCAAAAAAGTTTTACCGACACGATTTACAAGTCTGGTTCTGCTCTTCTAACAATCATCAATGATATTCTCGACTTTTCAAAAATTGAAGCGGGCAAGCTCCAACTAGATCCGGCCCCATTTAACCTGCGCGATGCCATCGAGGATGTTGCAACATTATTGGCAACCCGGGCGCGAGAAAAAAACATCGAACTGATTCTTCGCTACGCCCCTCACCTCCCCCTCGGCATGACCGGTGATGTTGGCCGCATCCGCCAGATTATCACCAACCTTGTTGGCAATGCGATAAAATTTACTCATCAAGGTCATGTTCTGATTAATGTCACTGGGATTATCACAGATGATATGGCCGATCTGGTTATTGAGATTGAAGATACAGGTATTGGTATCAATGAGGATAAACTTGAGCAAATATTTGAAGAATTTTCCCAAGCAGAAAGCTCAACCACACGCCAGTTTGGCGGCACTGGCCTTGGTTTAACGATTTCGAGAAAGCTGGCGGATGCGATGGGCGGCAAGCTCACGGCAAAATCCAGCCTTGGCAAAGGATCTCTTTTTACCGCGACATTGAAATTACCAATCGCTGAGATTGCCCAAAGCGTTCCCTCAATCGTGCCTGATCTATCAAGTCTGAAAGTCCTGATTGTCGATGATTTGGAAGTAAATCGGACGATCCAATTAGAGCAATTGGCCTTGTGGAACCTTAACCCCCATGCGGTGGACGGTGGCACGGCAGCTTTATCAGCCTTGAGCGAGGCCCATGAAAAGGGCGCGCCGTTTGATCTGGTTCTCCTCGATTATCACATGCCGGAAATGGACGGTGCCCAAGTTGCCAAAGCCATTCGTGAAAACGATCAATTTGGCTCAATCGGCATTATCGTTCTTTCGTCAACTGACGCTGCCGAAGAAGTTGCAACATTCAGGCAGCTTGGTGTGAAAAATTACCTGACAAAGCCAGCCAAATCTTCGCTACTCCTTGATACCATCGCTATTGTTGCGGCGGGTTCAACTGACGCCCCCAATGTCTCCATCGCTCAGCCCGCGGCAACTGAAACCTCGTCTGAACAACATCTCCTGGCCAAAGTCTTGGTCGCCGAGGATAATGAAGTGAATCGTTTAGTGGTGAAGAGTTTCCTCGAACCGCTCGGCCTCGAACTAACCTTTGCGGTAAATGGCAAAGAGGCATTTGAATTTGCAAAGCTAGATGATTACGACATGATTTTGATGGATGTATCCATGCCGGAAATGGATGGCATGGAATCAACTCAAGCTATCCGGTCTCATGAAATATCAAATAATTTAGTACGCACCCCTATTATTTGCCTAACTGCACATGTGATGGCAGAGGATCGCCAAAAATCTCTCGATGCCGGGATGGATGATTACCTGTCCAAGCCGATTAAAAAAACCAAACTTGAAGCGACTATTGCAAAATGGCGCAATGTCAAAGATGAATGGCGTGCGGAGGGAGCTTCGCAAACTCAACCAAACAAAACCGCTTAACAAACGTGCTTGCATTTTTGCGCTTTTATCAATGGGATAAAAGCTGATATGATCACATCGACCGGAATGTAATTTTGGGGAAGAAACCACAGATCATGCTGCTGCCCCTTAAATGTCACCCGCAATCAACATCCCCGGCCGTGACGGCTATCGATGTTGAGCTAATCCGCGAGAATAATGCCCTCGCGCTCCATTTTTGTCTAAGCGGCGATATTGAGCATTTAACAATTCCCCCAAGGGAAATATCTGAACGCCGCGACAATCTGTGGCGCCACACTTGTTTTGAAGCCTTCATTGGCGTGCCCACGCGTCCTGAATATCTTGAGCTTAACTTTTCCCCGGCAACACATTGGGCTGCCTATCGCTTTTGCGACTACCGACATGGCCAGACTAATGCCGTCAACATCGACCCGCCAATGATCGAAACCCAAACTGAGCCGGGTCGCTTTGAGATGGTTGTCTCGTTAAAAAACGTAAGCCCTGCCCCCGATCTGAAGGATGACCTCCAATGGCGTATCGGTCTATCGGCGGTGATCGAAGAGACCCAAGGCGGTCTGTCATATTGGGCTTTAAATCATCCACCGGGCAAGCCAGATTTTCATCATTCTGATTGCTTTGCCCTGCAACTTGGCTCAGCGTAACACTCATGAAATTTGGCCTTGATCGATTGCTGGAAGACCCGCAATTACGCGCGCCGTTGAAAGGCAAACGCGTCGCCCTGCTCGCGCATCCGGCTTCTGTTACCGCTGATCTCACCCATTCCCTAGACGCCCTCGCCGCTTGTCCTGAGATAAATCTCACCGCGGCGTTTGGTCCCCAACATGGGCTTCGCGGGGACAAGCAAGACAACATGATTGAAACCGCCGATTTTACCGACCCTGTCCACGGCATTCCCGTGTTCTCTCTTTATGGCGATGTGCGCAAGCCAACCGGGCAAATGCTGAGCACGTTTGATATCATCCTCATCGACATGCAAGATCTTGGCTGCCGGATCTACACCTTTATCACCACCTTGCGCTACATTCTCGAAGCCGCCGCGACCCATGACAAAACTGTGATTGTCCTAGATCGTCCGAACCCGGCAGGTCGCCCGGTTGAAGGGTTGAGCTTACGCTCTGGCTGGGAGAGTTTTGTAGGCGCCGGTGAAATGCCGATGCGCCATGGTTTGACCTTGGGCGAATTAGGCCACTGGTTTATCGATGATCTCAACCTCAATGTCGACTATCAAGTGATCAAGATGCAAGGCTGGAGCCCTAATCAGGCACCGGGCTTTGGCTGGCCCGTTGGCGCACGTGCCTGGATAAACCCAAGCCCCAACGCGCCGAATCTGTCAATGGCGCGGGCCTATGCTGGCACGGTCCTGCTCGAAGGCACGACCTTGTCTGAAGGGCGCGGCACAACCCGGCCGCTGGAACTTTTCGGGGGCCCAGATATTGATGCAACCGCTCTCATCGTTGAGATGGACAAGCTGGCACCGCACTGGCTCAAGGGCTGTCATTTGCGGCCATGCTGGTTTGAACCAACATTTCATAAACATGCCGGTGATCTCTGTCATGGTGTGCAAATCCATGTCGAAGATCCGTTTTATGATCATCAAGCCTTCCAGCCATGGCGACTGCAATCCTTGGCCTTGAAAGCCATTCGTAATCTGTACCCGGATTATGAATTGTGGCGAGATTTTCCGTATGAGTATGAACTTGGCAAACTCGCTATAGATGTGATTAACGGCTCGCCTCTTTTGCGTGAATGGGTCGATGACAAGACCGCAACTGCCGCGGACCTTGATGCGATTGCAACGCCGGATGAACAAGCATGGCGTGACCAGATCAAGCCATTTTTGATGTACTAATATCGCCATTTTGCTTGCGACAAATTGTCCCCCTCTGCTGGAACAAGCGCATCAGAAAACCATCTCTCAATTGTCCTCAAGCTGACCCTTTTTTGCGAACCCCATTACAAATTTCATGGCCAACAGTATAGTATGTTGGCTACGCCGTTTCATCGCCATCAAGAACAAATGCAATCTATTCAAGGCCTTGCGCTATGGATAGCGGCGCTAAAACGCCCCGATCGATGGTCATCGCCAAGATTCTATGCTGGCCCGACATAGAATAAAGACCAAAGCAGCAACAAATGGCAGCTCGGCTAGATCGAGTATTGTTTTTTAGAATTGGACTGTAAATCCATATTTGCTCTTCAAGTGACTGGCGAAATTTTATAAAAGTCGTCAGGTCCGGCGGTGTTATCAGGTTGACTTATATCCAATCCGGTCTACCGACAAGGAACACCATAAGTCTCAAGATCAACATGTCGCCCTCTAATAGAGTTTCAACAGGATTACCAACATGACTGCAACGGCTCGGCAACATTCATCTGGCGACATTGACTTAACGATTACTGGTATTTTTCTGAGTCTCGCGGCGCTAGTCGCCCTATATGTTGCCGCGCGAACGCCTGACCCGTTAATGAGCATCCACTCATTGATGTTCCTAGCCGCGTTCGTGTTGGGCCTGTTCGGCCTCGCCCATTACAAGTCTGATCCCTCCCGCCACCAACCAAATCGATATATGATGGGCATCGTCAAAGCAGGTGTCGTCGCGACAGCCTTTTGGGGCGTTGCCGGGTTTAGCGTCGGGTTGATCCTCGCTCTGCAACTGGCTTTTCCTGAACTGTTTTATTTTGAAGGCGCACCATGGACCAATTTTGGTCGCTTGCGCCCGCTACATACCTCCGCTGTGATCTTTGCCTTTGGCGGTAATGCGTTGATGTGCACTTCGTTTTACGTCGTCCAACGCACCAGCCGCGCGCGACTTGCTGGCGGTGTCGCGCCATGGTTTGTGTTCTGGGGCTATCAACTCTTCATCGTCATTGCCGCGACCGGTTATCTCATGGGCATCACTCAATCGCGCGAATATGCGGAACCTGAATGGTATGCTGATATCTGGCTGACGATTGTCTGGGTGGTTTATCTGTTGGTCTTTCTTGGCACTTTATGGAAACGCAAAGAGCCGCATATCTATGTTGCCAACTGGTTCTATCTGGCTTTCATAATCACCATTGCAATGCTCCATATCGTCAATAATATGGCAATGCCGGTGTCCTTGTTGGAGACCCACAGCTACTCCCTTTTTGCCGGGGTGCAAGATGCGCTGACCCAATGGTGGTATGGCCATAATGCTGTTGGCTTTTTCCTCACCGCCGGTTTTCTGGGGATCATGTATTACTTCATCCCGAAGCGGGCTGAACGGCCAGTGTTTTCCTATCGCTTATCGATCGTACACTTCTGGTCACTGATCTTCCTCTATATTTGGGCGGGGCCACACCATTTGCATTACACCGCTCTACCTGAATGGGCGCAAACTTTGGGCATGACCTTCTCGATCATGTTATGGATGCCGTCTTGGGGCGGGATGATCAATGGGCTGATGACTTTATCAGGGGCGTGGGACAAAATTCGTACCGATCCGGTGATCCGGATGATGATTGTCTCGGTGGCGTTTTATGGCATGAGCACATTTGAAGGACCGCTGATGGCGATCCGCGCGGTGAACTCTTTATCCCACTATACTGAGTGGACCATCGGCCATGTTCATTCTGGCGCATTGGGCTGGGTTGGTTATATCAGTTTTGGCGCGCTTTATTGCCTCACTGAATGGGTCTGGGGGCGCAAACAACTTTATTCCAAAGGTCTTGTTGAGTGGCATTTCTGGCTCTCAACTATCGGTATCCTGATGTATATTTCTGCGATGTGGGTTGCCGGGATCACGGAAGGCTTGTGGTGGCGCGCGTATGATGAGTTGGGCTTCTTGCAATATTCGTTTATTCAAACTGTCGAAGCCAAACATATCTATTACATCATCCGCGCCGCTGGTGGAGCGCTGTTCCTGACCGGAGCATTGATCATGTGCTATAATTTATGGCGTACGGCGCAAGGTAAGGTGTGGCTGTCAAAGGCTGAAAAACTGGCTTTGAAAAACGATCCGAATTTCGTCCCGGTTCCAGCGGAATAAGTGAGAGATAACCCATGCTAGATAAACATGCCTTTTTTGAAAAGCATACCGGCCCGTTAGTCGCTGCCATTCTGGTGGTGGTTTCCCTTGGCGGCTTGGTCGAGATCGCGCCATTGTTTTATCTCGAAAGCACGATCGAGGAAGTTGAAGGCATGCGGCCTTATACGCCGCTGGAATTAGTTGGCCGCGACATTTATGTTCGCGAGGGCTGTTATAATTGCCATAGCCAGATGATCCGGCCCTTGCGCGACGAGGTCGAGCGCTATGGTCATTATTCGCTGGCGGCAGAAAGCATGTATGACCATCCGTTCCAATGGGGCTCCAAGCGTACCGGTCCTGACTTGGCCCGTGTCGGCAAAAAATATTCTGATGACTGGCAACGCCAGCATTTGATTGATCCGCGATCTTTGGTGCCAGAATCAATCATGCCACCTTATGCGTTTCTCAACAAAACACCCCTTCGGGCGGATCGCGTCGCCAATCATTTGAAAGCCAATCGCGCGGTCGGCGTTCCCTATACGGATGAGCAAATCGAAAATGCTTTGCATGATTTGAAGATGCAGGCTGGCCACGAAATGGCCGAAGATTACGAAGGCTATGAAGCCCGCTGGCCGGGCGTCGGTTCACCGGATGTGACCAGTGCCGAGGCAATTATGGAAATAGATGCGTTGATTGCTTACTTGCAAGTTCTCGGCACGATGGTCGACTTTTCGACTTACGAAGCCGAAAACCCCAAAAATCATCGCTAAGGAGGTCCTCCAATATGTA
>JAZGEB010000183.1:0-4937 GCA_036478515.1 Parvularculaceae bacterium
TAAGGCGATAATTCACCGTTCAAGCGAAAATGAAAAAGGAATACCCATGTCAGTGGCAGAACTTGATCGATTAAATAATGCCGACCGGTTTCGCGGGGTTACCGCTGTTGATGGCAGTACCAAAGCGCGAATTGAACGAGCGGCCATCTCTCTTTATACAGAGCAAAGCGTCGATGCGGTAACGACCAATCAGATCGCCTCTCTTGCGGGGTATTCTGAGGCGACTTTGTATCGCCATTATGCGAGCAAGGAGGATATCGGGTTCAGTATTTTTCTGGCGATCCATGAGCGTTTGGGCGATTTGGTTTTAGCTGCGCGCGGTGCTGGCGAGGCGCTGGAGGATCAGGTGCAAGCATTGGTCTTAGCTTATTGCGATACGGCAGATGATGATTGGCAGTTATTTTCGTTTCACCTGTTGAACATGAACCGTTATCTTCCCCAATTGCCAAAAAATAAACGCAACCCCGTGGATGCAGCAGAGGCCTTGGTTAAGCAAGCGATTAAAGCGGGACAGATACCCAAAGGGGATGTTCGCTTGCGCGCGGCAATGGCGCTCGGTGTGGTGTTGCAACCGGCCTTACACAAAGCCTATGGTCGTCATCCGGGCAAGCTTGGTCCGATGAAAGAGAAACTGACCAGCGCCGTTCTTGGTGTACTCAGAGCATAAGGACAGCGACATGCGATCATTCTTATTCCATATTATGTATTGGCTCACGTCGATTTTTTTCGTCGTAACATCGATCCCTTTATTGCTCATCCCGGGACGCAAAATTTTGATGTGGTGGATATTGCTCTATACACGAAGCATGTGTTTTTGGATGCACCATATTGGCGGGATAAAATTGAGTGTTATCGGTAAGGAGAACTTGCCCGAAGGCCCTTGCATCATCGCGGCCAAACATCAATCTTGGGGCGATGGTTTTGTGATGTTCTCGCAATTTTATGATTTGGCTTTTGTGATCGGTGATCATATGGAGAAATTTCCCATCGTTGGCCCAATCCTGCGCAAGATGGGCACGGTGATTGTCAATAATTGTGGCGGCGGCAAGTCACGCACGGCGTTGCTCGATGACGCGATGGACAAAGCCCGCAAAGAGGGTCGGCGAATATTGATCTATCCAGAAGGGCACCTCTCGGCGATCGGCGAAAAACATCGTTATCGAAAAGGTGTGTTTCATATGTATCAGCAATATAATGTGCCGGTGGTGCCGGTTGCGACAAATCTTGGCTTGCGCTGGCCACAACAAAGTAAAAAAATAACGCCCGGACCAGCGGCGATTGAATTCCTTGAGCCGATTATGCCGGGAATGGGAAAAACTGAATTCATGACGGAGTTGGAACGACGGGTCGAAGCGCGGTCTCTGGCGATGCTGCCGGAAGGGCTGGTCAGCGAAGTCAAAAGAGTAGAGTATCAAGAGACGAAGGTGAAGAAATCTGCGACCAAGCAGAGGGGATAAATTCTGCGATGAACATACCATTCTTTTTTCAACGGCGATTTTTGCCGATGTGGACGGGGCAGTGCCTCGGCGCGATCACGGATAATGCGTTGAAACAGGCGTTACTCATTGGCTTGCCTTATGGGGTGTTCACGATTGCCGACATTAATGGCGATAAGTTGGTGCCGTTCATGGGGGCGTTGTTTGGCATAGGGATGATGATATTCTCGCCTTATGGCGGGCAGTTTGCGGACAAGTATGAAACCAGTTTCATGTTTCGGCGAACCAAATTCATTGAATTTTTGATCATGTCGCTTGCAGCGATTGGATTTTATTATCGTGACGGCATTTCGTTGACAGTCGCGCTATTTTTAATGGCGGCGCAGTCGGCATTTTTTAACCCGTCGCGGATTTCGGCAATGCCAAAATATTTATCGACTAAGGAATTGATGCCGGGCAACGCGTTTTGTAATGCCGGGCTCTATGCTTGTATCATGGTTGGCTATGTTATTGGCGGTGGGTTGGTCGAAAAACCGGATGGTCCGGTGACCATTGCTGGGCTGATGGTTGTGTTGTCTTTCCTTGGCTGGATGGCAGTGCAGTTGTCGCCGAAGCGAGCTGCTGATGATCCCGAATTGAAAATAGATTATAATTGGTTTCGCCAAGTTGGCCGGTTGGTGACTTATGTCAAAGCTGAGCCTTCGGTCGTTCGGCCGATAGCCGGAGTGTTTTTGTTTTACTATATCGGCACGGCGATCACCGTGGTCTTGGCGCTTTATGTGCGCGATACCCTTGGCGCTTCTGGTGTTGTCGCGACGATGTTGATGGCAACTTTTACCATTGGCACATTAATCGGGGCGCTGTCTATTGCCGTGCTGGCCAAAGGACGTTCGGGATTGGGCATTTCGGCGATAGCGATGTGTGTCGCTGGGGTTGCTTCGGTGGTGATTTATTTTATCAGCCTGCCGGAACTGCTGGTCGATGTGGGCGGCTGTCGCGGCGCGGTTGAGACCGGTGATTGTCGCGGCATTGGAGAGTTTTTTACCGGGACACGGCAATATTTACTTGTCGGGTTGTTTTTGGTTTCGTCAATGTGTACCGGCATGTATATCGTGCCGTTACAAACTGCGATCCAACGCCGGGTACAGCCAACCCACCGGGCACAGATTGTTTCTGCCGGGAATATCCTGAACGCATTTGCTGCGATCCTTGGGTCTATGTCCATTTATGCCGTCACGCAAACATCATTGACCCCGCATCAGGCTTTTCTCGTCGCCGCGTTTATTCAGTTTGGCATAGCGGCGTATATGTTGAAGCGCAAATCTGATGTGCCCGAGGGTTTGTATGATGAGATGTTGGACGCGACAGCCTCATCCTGAACTCGACTCAGAATGCAGGATGGGGCGTCCAATCTTGTCATTAAAATTGAGCCATGCTATCGACGCATAACAGGCGCTGGGCGCGGTCATCCCGATATGGGCGGCAACCGCGGCGCGAAGCCGGTCCCTGTTGGTTCAGATATTTTGATGCTAACGGGACCATTCAACCAGAGGCCCTGAACTCATGAAAACCATCATTGAACCCTTCCGCATCAAGTCTGTTGAACCGATCCGCATGACCACGCGAGCCGAGCGTGAGAAGCTTTTGGCGGAAGCCGGTTTCAACCTGTTCAAACTAAAATCAGATTATGTGATCATCGATTTGTTGACAGACAGCGGGACGTCGGCGATGAGCGCGGCGCAATGGGGTGCGGTGATGAATGGCGATGAGTCGTATGCAGGAGCCCCGAGCTTTTTTCGCTTTGAAGCGGCGGTGCAAGATTTAACCGGCTTCAAGCATATCATCCCAACCCATCAGGGTCGAGCAGCGGAGCATTTACTGTTTAAGCTGATTGCCAAGCCAGGTCTGGCAATCCCCAACAATACGCATTTTGACACGACCAGAGGCAACATCGAAGCGGCCGGGGCCGAGGCGATTGATCTGCTGATCGAAGAAGGTCGGGTGCCGTCGCTCGACCATCCGTTTAAAGGCAATATGGATTTGTCTGCGTTGGAAAAATTATTGCAGGAACGCAGCGCGGAAATTCCGGCGGTGATGATCACGATCACGAATAATGCTGGTGGCGGCCAACCGGTGAGTTTGGAAAACATTCAAGCCGCAGCAAAAATAGCGCATGCGCATGACAAGCCGTTTTATATTGATGGTTGTCGTTTTGCTGAAAATGCGTGGTTCATCAAAATGCGCGAAAAAGGCCAGGCGGATCGTAAGGTCAAAGATATTGTCCGCGATATTTTTGCCTGTGCCGATGGCATGACCATGAGCGCGAAAAAGGATGCCTTTGCAAATATTGGCGGCTGGCTCGCTTTAAACCATGATGCGCTGGCAGAACAGGCCCGGACTTTATTGATCCAGACCGAAGGTTTCCCGACTTATGGCGGCTTGGCGGGGCGCGATTTGGATGCGATCGCGCAAGGCTTGAGTGAAATTATTGACGAAGACTATTTACGTTACCGTATACGAACAAATGAGTATATTACTGAACGTCTTGATGCGATGGATATCCCGGTGGTAAAACCAGCGGGGGGTCATGCGGTGTTTATCGACGCCCGGGCATTTTTGGCCCATATCCCGCCGCTCGAATATCCAGGGCATTCCTTGGCCTGTGCCTTATATGAAATCGGTGGCATTCGCGGCTGCGAAATCGGCACGGTGATGTTTGGCCGCAAGCCCGATGGCTCAGAAGTGCCAGCAGCGATGGATCTGGTTCGCTTGGCGATGCCGCGCCGGGTCTATACCCAAAGTCATGCTGACTATATTGTCGAAGTTTGCGAAGAATTGGCCGCAACCCATAGGAAGCTCCGCGGTATGCGGATTATACAAGAACCGCCGATGATGCGCCACTTCACGGCAGAATTTGAAAGGCTTTAAGGGGAGGCTTCGCCTCTCCCTTGGGAGAGGCCAGCGAGCCCTTGCGAGCGGGTGAGGGGTCTGATGGTCATCTATCTTTGCCATTTGTATCATATAAAGACATTGACCCCTCACCCAAATTTTAAGAAAAATTTGTACCTCTCCCAAGGGAGAGGCGAAGAACGATGCGTGTAACAATTGCCTCCCCCATTCTTTATGGAGGTGGAATTCTTTCTCGATGGGACTACGGCATAAAAAAGAGTGGCTGCACGCGATTGGCTTCGCCAATACGCTTTCGCAGCTTTTCGCATTTTGGCTTGCGCCAAATTGCTATGATAGGCCGGGCTGTTATGCCGACATTTTTTTGTGGGTTTTGACCATGCCGCGCTTCCCCGGCGAAGGCCGGGGAGACGGTGCTGGAGGTAAACCTCAGCGCTGTCATGCCGAGCATCTGCCCTCATGTTGATAAAAGTGGCAGGGTAGGCACGAAGCTTGACCTGTATGTTGGTAATAAAGGAGGCGGGTCGTCCCCGTGCCTGATTTTTTACCGTCAGCTAGCCCAGTGATCCAAACTGTCCTTACACGGTCAATCAA